>JAGCLL010000202.1 GCA_017647025.1 Alistipes sp.
GTCGATAACCATTTGAGACATACGCTTCTCTATCTCGTCAACATTAGCACCCTTCTGAAGACGAACATAATATGTATCCTGCCAATTACCCTCATAAGCCTGCTCTTGTGGCTCAAGTAGCACATAGCCCATAGGCATTGATATAGAGGATGGTTTAGGGAAGTCCTTGTATATGGCGACGATAGTGCGAATAGCACTATTCAAAGCGCCACGGCCATAGAACAAATCATCTCCCACCGATAGGTTGTACTTCTTGGCAGTAGATTCGCTGATAATCATCTGATCCTCAGTCTGCAAATCCTCCATACAGCCCGCTATAATCTCGAATGGAAATACAGCAAAACCCTCTGGCTCAGCACCTGCCAAGTCGATAGTGAAATTCTCGATTGTAGAATTACGCTTGATTGAGTACTCATTCTGGAACATTGAGTGTGCAAGTACGCCTATTGAGCCGGCAGCCTCCACTTCAGGGCAAATAGAGACCAACTTATCGGGCATCTGGCGATTCCACCAAATATCCCAGCGACCATTGCCCGATTCGTTTGGATATTCAAGGCGATAGATGCGCTCCGAGTTTTTGATAACTCGGTTGTACGATAGGTCAAAATTTACCTGTACAGCGATAAGATATGCCGCAGCAAAGGCTATCGCCATACCCACTATGTTGAGTAGCGACGATGCCGTATAACGGCGTAGTAGTGTTATAAAGTTTCTCCAGAACATAGGCTTTTAGTTTGATTTAACAACATCGGCAGGATTCTCTGTTGCGGCACGCCATGAACGGAGGGTAACAAGGCCGACCGTAACGGCGAGGACAACGAGCAGGGCAGCGATATAGAGCCACCAAGGCTGTGCAATGCGGTTTGCGAACGACTCCAGCCAGCGCGAGGTGATGTACCACGCTACAGGTGCTGCCACCACAAAGCAACCTCCGACAATCCACACATAACGCAGGTTAAGCAACTTTACTATTTGGCTGGTTGTTGCGCCATAGACCTTTCGTACGGCAATCTCCGAACGGCGGTGCTGCGTCTCGAACATCACAATACCGAATACTCCCATCAGCGCAATCACAATAGCCAGCACGGCGAACATACCTATCAATACCATATCCTTTTTAGTTTGCTGATATAGGCCCTCGACCCACTCCTCCAAGTAGTATAGTTCGGCAGCATCCGCAGCAGGAGCGAGTTCCTTTGATAGTCTCTTCACATAGTCGGCAAAGGCCTCAACATCAGCCCCAGCCTGTAGGCGGATGTAATAATAGCACAACTCGCTGTTGTTATTGCAGTAGAATGCGTGGTGATCATCATTAACACTCAATGATGTCAGGCGCACATCTTTAATCACTCCCACGACATCAAAGCCATCTTGGAAATGATAACCGACAGGAATGCCCACCTCACGGTTTAGCGATTTCATAATTATCATCTCTCCACGTTCGCTTGACGAGGGGGTGAATCCTACACCATCAACCACCTCAAAGCCAAAGAAGTCGAGGAAGTTCCAGCGCACGGGATTAGCCTTAAGTTGATAAATTTTATCCATATAGGCTCGTCCCCAAGTCTGATTATTCCTGAATAGGTTTGCCCAAGAGGCGGTTACGTCCTCAGTGTCTGGGTGCTGTTGCAGACGTTCGATTACCGTCTCTGAACGATCTCGCAAATCCCACGAAGCGAATGTTACGATATTTTCACGGTCGAAGCCCAAGTCGTAGTTAATCATATAACGGTACTGCAAGAAGAATACGGCAGTTACAATAATCAAAATCATCGCTACGGTAAACTGTGCACCCACCATCACCGAGCGCAATCTGCGACCAGTAGCCGACTGGGCAAAACCACCCTTAACACCCAACGATGCGTTGAAACGAGTGATGTAGAATGCGGGATACAACGCTGCCACAACCGCTAACAACACCATAAGTGCGACCATCATAATAATAACTGCGATATTATCTCCAAGAGCCAGCGAGCAGATAGAATAGTTGGTGATAAAGCTATCTTGAATCACAATCATCAGGTAGAATGTCAGAGCCATCGAGAGCAACACCAGGCCGATAGCCTCAAAGAGGAAGTTCCAACGCAGTGTGCCCTGGCTTGCACCAAACACCTTGCAGATATTTACGGCACGCATACGAATGGGAACGAGCGCAAAGAAGAAGTTTACAAAGTTGATAAATGCAATCAACACGATGATAAAGGCAATGCTTGAGAGGATAATAGGTGTCGATTTCTTACCTGTCTGGAAGTTAGATGCTTGGTAAAAATCAGCGTAGTACATTTCATCGACAGGTACAAGTCGAGTGGCGAGGATATGAGCACCAGCCTCAATCTCCTCCTTAAGCAACGCCTCCTCTTCGGGGTCTTCGGCAATCCACTCCTGCGCCATACCGAGGAACCAATCGGCATAACCCTTTTTGAAAATTTCGATGTAGGTATTGAGGTTGGCACCCTCACGCATACGAACAAAGTTGATGTAGTTCCAATTATTAGTGCCCGAGGTGTGTACCTGCTCGTCGCCCTGCACAATATTCCAATGACCGAATATTGAGTTCTTTGGCATATCCTCATATATCGCTACAATGGTCTGCTGAACAGTTGGTTTACCATCATCAAAGTGTCTGCCACCCTCAAGGTAGATAACATCGCCTACACCCAATCCTAACTTTTCTGCCTCCGATCGCGACATAATAACGGTGTTCGGGTTTTTAAGCTCGGTAAAATCGCCTGCCAAGCACTCAAAACCGAAGAACGCAGGGAGGTTGGGCGTAGCGTAAAATATCTGGTCGTTGAAAGATTCAAAGTTGTACTCACCCCTCTTTACCCAAATGCGGCTGATGGCGGCGTATGGTGCATACGAGGCCACCTCCTCTGCATCGGGGAATTGCTCGGCAGCGACATAAGCCAAGTCGCCAGGCGAGTTGGAACTCCACTTCATCTCGGTATTATCGCCACCAAAGTTGGGCGAGATAAGATAGGTGCGGTCAGCATCTTTCAGAGAGTGGTTGTAGGTCACGGTGTACCACACCTGCGAGGCGATGATGTAGAATGCCACAAAGGCGAGGGTCAAACCGAGCACATTAAGCAGCGATGCGACCTTGTATCTTCGCAAGGTCATCAAGAAATTTTTGAAAGCAATCTTCATATTCATTAAGTTTTATTTGTTTTTGTAGTGGCTTGGGAGGCGGTCAAACCTGCCCAAGCCTTTGGAGTCTGTTTTGAATTTTATTATACGAGTTAGTCCGTTGCTTTGAAGATTAGTTTCGGCTTCTTTGAGGCTATTTCTTGCATCTTTTGACTTGTGAAATTTGAAAATAGCCCGCTATTATCTGCTTTTCCCAAATCAAAATCTACATAAAAATAGCTCTCAAATAATCTCGAAATAAAATTCAAACAGACTCCTGAAATGCTTATGGTTTGGTTTTTATAGGGAGATTAGGGAGATTAGGGAAGATAGCGATAATCACTAAATTCCTTAAATTCATTAAACTCCCTAAATTCCCTATAATTTACTCTTTACATCCGTCACAATCTTACCATCGAACAAGCAGATGGTACGGCTCGCATACGAGGCATCGTGCTGCGAGTGGGTAACCATAATAATCGTTGTGCCCTCCTGGTGGAGCTCTTTGAGCAGGGTCATCACCTCCTGACCATTCTTCGAGTCAAGGTTACCCGTAGGCTCATCGGCAAGGATAAGTTTAGGATTCGACACAAGGGCACGGGCGATGGCCACACGCTGCTGCTGACCACCCGAGAGCTGCTGTGGAAAGTGGCCGGCACGGTGCGAGATGTTCATACGGTCGAGCATCTTCTTTACTCGTTCCTTACGTTCCGAGGGCTTCACGCCCATATAGATAAGCGGCAACTCGACATTCTCAGCTACCGACAGCTCGTCGATAAGGTTGAACGACTGGAATACAAAGCCGATATTACCCTTGCGGAAGGCGGTGCGTTCCTTCTCTTTCAGACCGCCCACCTCTTGGTCGAGCAAACGGTATGAGCCACCCGTAGGATTATCCAGGAGACCCAAGATGTTGAGGAGTGTAGATTTACCACAACCCGAAGGACCCATAACGGCAACAAACTCGCCCTCCTTAACCTCAAACGATACACCGGCAAGAGCAATAGTCTCAATCTCCTCGGTGAAAAAACTCTTCTGCAAATTTTCTACTTTTAACATAGCTGTAATGTGTTTATTTAGTTTGTAAATTGTTTTCTGGTTTGTAGGGAGTTTAGGGAATTTAAGGAGTTTAATGAGTTGAGTGATAATCCCTAAATTCTCTAATTTCCCTAAATTCACTATTTCATTATCGACTCCGTGGGGTTCTCATTCGCCGCACTCCACGAACGGAGAGAAACAGTGACGATGGTAATCAACAGGATAACTCCCACCGCCAAGGCATATACCCACCACGACATTGGTGTGCGATAGACATACTGCTGCATCCATTGGTCTATGATGTAGTAGCTTACGGGGATGGCCACTGCCGAGCAAGCGGCGACAATGTAGAGATACTTGCGATTGAACATCTGCAAAATGCTACCCACCGATGCACCGTGCACACGACGGATACCTATCTCGCGGCGGCGATACTGCGTCTCGAACAACACCAAACCAAAGACTCCGATAATCGAAATCAAAATCGAGAGGAACGAGAACAAGGTAATGAGCACCGAGAGCTTATCCTCACGCTGGTACACCATCTCCAACTCATCGTCAAAGAACCGCACATCAACCTTTGCAGGGTCGGCATCTGGTGCAAACTCCATAATAGTGTCGAAGATATACTCTCTCACTTCGGCAATATCTGCCCCTGCAACGGTGCGGATGTAGGCGTGAAGCGGGAGGTTGTAGATTAACTTACCACGAACTAAAAAGGCGTATGGCGTAATGTCGAAGTGTGCTGATTGAAAGTTAAAATCCTTACAGATACCTACAACAGGGGCTTTCGTACCTCTGATATGACCTTTTATTGAAGATTCGGCAGTTAGCTCAAACCCCTTTGCTGCTGTTTCGTTGAATATATAAGCTCCTGCGTGGTTCTCCTCGTCGGATGGTAAGAACGAACGACCGTCAACCATATCTATACCCATAACATCGAGAAAGTTATACGACACATAGTATGTGCTATATGTAATCTCTCTACCATCACCCAAATCATCTGTTATGCTACCAAAATAGTCATCGGCGACTAATGCACTACCACCAAAGGCTATATCTTTGATTTGAGGGTTATGCTTAATGGCATCCATAAAAGCATTGCGACGCGTATAGTCGATACCCGGATTTCCCCAAGAGTATGATGTGGGATATACGGCATCGGACGGAACATCCACAACCAATAGATTCTCCTTGTCAAAGCCCATATCGCGCGAAAGCATATATTGATGCTGACGATATACGAATATCGAACATATGATCATCACAATAGATATGGTAAACTGAATACCAACAAGAGTATAGCGCAATATACGGCCAGACTTTGATGCCGAGAAATCGCCCTTGATAACAAATGCGGGAGAGAACTTGGTGATATACCACGCGGGATAGAGTGACACCACCACACCAAAGAGAAGCACGCCCAGTGCAATAGCACCTGCCAACGACCAATTATCGTTGATAGCAATCGAGGTCGAGATATACTCTTTAAGCGGAGTATCAGCAAAGAGCACCACAATAACGGCTGCACCAAACAACGAAACGAGAATAAGTCCTACGGTCTCAAAGAGGAAGTTAAGGCGCAGTTTCGCAGTTGGCGCACCAAAGATTTTGTAGTTATTGACGGCACGGATTCGGCTCGGTATCAACGCAAAGAAGAAGTTTACGAAGTTGATAAACGAGATAACGAGAATCAACACTGCAATAGCAATCAGCGTATAGGTTGTAGTGCGACTGCCTTGATACTTTTCAGGGTCAACATCCTCCGCAAAGTATAGGTTGCCGATTGGATTAAGACGCGGAGTAGAACTCTTTATCTCTGTGGCAATCTCCTCCTCGGTAAATCCGGCTGTACGGAGATACTCCTTAACACATTCAAGCATCATGCTCTCAACCTTCTCGACAGAAGCACCCTCTTGTAGGCGAATATAGTATGGATCGTTCCACTGATTCTCGCTACAAAACTCCTGCGCATCTAAACAATACCAGCCATCAACATAGGCGACTGACGAGGGCTTCGGAAAATCCCTATATATACCCACTAAAGTGCGATAGGCATCCTCTCTTTTTGCCCCACGACCATAGTATATCTTATCGCCTACAGCGAGATTATGACGCTTGGCTACCGACTCACATAGGACAAGTGCATTACCAACTTGAAACTCCTCGATGCCACCATCTATAAACTCAAATGGAAAGACCTTCAATCCATCAGGCTCGGCAGTAGCAATATCCAATGTTATGTTCTCAATTGCAGCATTGCGCTTAAGTGAGCAATCACGCTGCGATGCCCAAACATCAATATGCAATGAACCAGCCGCTTCAACCTCTGGACATACACTCGTAAGTATATCAGGGAATTGACGATTCCAATAGTGATCCCAGCGACCATTGCCCGCCTGACTGGGGTACTCCAAACGATAGATGCGCTCCGAGTTCTTGATTACGCGGTTATACGATAGGTCAAAATTTACCTGCACAGCGATAAGATATACCGCAGCAAATGCTACTGCCATACCCACGATGTTCAGCACCGACGATGTGGTGTAACGGCGAAGCAGGGTTAGAAAATTACGAATATACATAGTTGCAAGTTGTTTTTGTTAGTGAGTTTAGTGAGTTTAATGAGTTTAGGGATTATTTTCCTTAAATTCCCTAATCTCCTTAAACTCTTTAAGTCCTCTATCTGTTTAGCACCAATACCTCATTCTCTCCGAAGTTATCATACGACGAAGTTATAACTTTTTCGCCGGGTTGCAAGCCCTCGATAACCTCATAATACTGCGGATTCTGTCTGCCGATGCGAATCTCACGGCGGTATGCCTTCTCGCCAGATGCGTCAAGAACATATATCCACTTGCCGCCCGTCGCCTGATAGAACGAGCCACGAGGTATCAGAATTGCTTCGGCAGCCTCGCCCAACTGCAAGTTGAGGTAGTAGGTCTGACCGCTGCGGATATTCTCGGGCGCAGCACCGCTGAAACGGAAGTCAGCCTTGAACTGACCATTTCGCACCTCTGGATATACCTTGCGGAGCAGCATCTCGTACTCGGCACCCTGACGTTCAAACGATGCCACAAGACCTGTTGTTACGCGGTCGATATAGTGCTCATCGACCTGTGCCTGCACCTTGTAGGTGGTAAGGTCGTTCACCTGACCGATATTTGCGCCCTGCTGCAACGACTGACCGAGAACGACATCCAGCATACCCACCTCGCCATCAATCGGTGCCTTCACCTTGAGGTTATCGACACGCTGGCGGATAAGCTCCATATTGAGCTGCATCGAACGGAGGCTCTCCTCCATCTGCGACACTTGTGATGTGCGGTAGAGTGAATCCTGCTTCTGTCGTTCCAAAACCAAATCGCGCTTACGCACGGCAAGTTCGTAATCCTCCTTTGCACGCAGGTACTCCTCACGCGCCAAGAGGTTTTCATTATATAGGCTGTGGTTCTGCTCAAAGGTTCTTTTTAGGCGGCTAACCTCCAAGTCGAGTTGCAGTTTCTCCTGACGGAGTGCCAGACGTTCCTGTTCCATAGAGATCATCGTGTTACGTAGGATGTTCTGCTTCTCGGCAAGGTCGGCCTCCGACTGCAGAATCTGCATCGAGAGGGAGTTGTTCGACATTTCGAGGATCACATCGCCACGCTTAACTTGCGTGCCCTCCTCGGCAACGATACGTTCCACCACGCCTGATTCGAGAGGTGATAGCTGCACGGTGGTCATCGGCTGAACGCTACCCGTGAGGCGCACATAGTCGTTAAACTCGCCCTGCTCGACGGTGGCGATATTCACCAACCCTGCATCAACACGCAAGGTCGAGGAGTTATCACGCAACACCAACCAGCCGATAAATACTACAAGTGCCACAGCACCCACCCAAATAAGGTTTTTCTTCTGAAAAACAGCTCTTAAGCCCGTTTTCTTCTCTAATTTAATATCCATTTTATTTAAGTTTTATTATTGTCATTCACTAATCTCCTTAATCTCCCTAAATTCACTAATCACGACCTTCAGGGATGTAGGACTTCTATCTTATCAGTGGCACCCCGTTGTAGTAATCGACCATACGGCTCTTGACGATATATTGCAGACGGGCACGGAGTTTGTCCGACTTGGCTTGCAGCAGGGTGTTGGCGGCGGTTTGGAGATCGAGGGCCGAGATAAGGCCATTCTCAAACTTGCGCTCTGCACCATCGTAGGCGAGCTGTGCTGCCGATACCTTCTTCTCTCCCTGGATATACTGCTTGCCGTAGCCCTGCATCTCCTGCCATGTCTGCGACACCTCACTCTCTACGGCACGCACGACGGCCACCTGCTCCAACTGCGCCGAACGGTAGGCATTCTGCGCACGGCGCTTCGATGAACGAGCCGAAAGACCATTGAAGATAGGAATAGAGAGTGCCACTTGCACATAACCACCTCGGTTGTTGCGGAACTGCGTGCCGAAGGGATCGTAAGCCGCCTTATTGTCGAAGTCGATGTAGTACGAGGTGTTGTAACCGCCATAGAGGTATAGCGAGGGCGAGTAAGCACCCTTTGCACGGGCAAGATTCAGGCGACTCTGCTCGGTGGCGTGGCGGCTGGCGATAATCTTGGGGTTGTTCGCCAAAGCGTAGTCGAGTAGTGCCTGCTCCGAAATAGCACTTGGAAGAGCCTCCAAATTGATATTGGTAACAATCTCCAACTTCTCGCCCTGCGGATAGTTCATCACCTCGCGCAACTTGATGTAGGCAAGGGCGAGGTTGTTCTCCTCGGTGGTGAGTAGGTAGTCGTAATTTGCCTCCTGCGACTCAATCTCCGCGACATCGGCTGCACTCTTGGTGCCGAGGTCGAATTGTCGGCGTACAAGCTCCAAGGTGCGGCGTGATGCCTCCAACTGCTCGCGGGCAATCTTGACTGCCTCGGTGTAGTAGACCACATCCATATATGCCGAGATGGTCTGCATAGCCACCTCATCGCGGGCAATCTCCGTCTCGACAGCACCCCTCTGGCGTGCCACCTTCATTGCTCGCACGGTGTTGATGCCCTGCAAGCCATCGAAGAGGGGCATCGAGCCACTGATGCCATACGCATTATTAAATGTGGTAACGCTGGTGTAGGCGTTGGTTGCTGGGTCGATACCACGACCAAAGTTCATAGCACCACCCACCGAGCCATTAACGGCAGGGAACAAGGAGGCAACAGCCTCGCTGTAATTGGTCTTGCTATCGTCGTGGGCAAGCTGCTTTTGTCCTACGCTAACTGAGTTCTCAACGGCATAGCGCATACAATCATCTATTGTGAGAGGTTGTGCTACGCACACAAGTGTCAAAAAATTAGACACTGCAAATAGTATTAGTAGTCTTTTCATAATGTTTTTGCGTTTTGCTCTCAATCGTGCCAAAGGTGTGCCAAAGTATGCAACCACTTGAACTATACGGATTTACGCTAATATCCCTATGAGTATATGTGTCTAATAATTAGACAATCAGTGTATAAGGTTTGGACACTCGGTGTTTTTGATGTAACTTTGTGAAGGAAATTTTGAAGGGAAATTCGTCAATAAGTTGCTGACGAATTTGCTGATACTAAAAACTGCATGATATAATTCGACACCAAGTTGGTGACGAAATAGAAATAAGTAAATATGGCAAAGGCAGGTAAATTGTTAATCGTGGATGATAACCGTTCGATACTTTCGGCGGTGAAGTTGTTGTGCGAGGGCGTGTTCGAGGAGATTGTAACACTGCCATCGCCCAACTCGCTGATTACCACACTGCAC
>JAGCLL010000203.1 GCA_017647025.1 Alistipes sp.
ATTACCGAGTTTGAGCAGCAGGCTTATGACGAGAAATTGATTGACGGTATCGAGATTATGAATGGTGTATCGTTCTATCCAAAAATCGTTGATCGTGCGCTCGAAAAGAAGTTCACTATGTTTGCTTGCAGCGATACCCACAACCTCACAAGTTTGTATCGCAATTCGGGATATTTCCGCACAATGACTCTTATCTTCGCAAAGGATAACACCGACAAGGCTATCCGCAAGGCGCTCGAAAAGGGTATGACTCTCGGTTACTGCGCTGGTCATATCGCTGGTGATCCTAAGTTATTGGAGGAGTTCTTCAAAGCATCGGTTAGTTGCAAGTTCCTTGCTCGTGGCAAGAAGGGCGTTGCAAACTATGCACTCACAAACTCAACCTCTATTCCTTACAAATTGCGTGTAGGTAAGCGAGTTTTGGAGTTGCCGGCATTCACCACTATCACCTTGACCGTTGGCAAGACCAAGGAGGGTGCAGACAAGGATGTTGTATTCTCTGTTGCAAATATGTGGGGAACAGGTTACACAAACTTGAAGATTACATACAAGGCTTCGGCAAACTAATCCGCAAGTTAAATACATAGACAAATATGGCTGTCGTGATTACGACAGCCATATTTTTATTCTACTCTCCAAGCAATCTCCTCTCGTAGGAGTTGGGAGGTTGGATTATCGGGGATATTTTCGAGAAGATTTTTTATCGCCTCATCGGGCAGATTTATGGCGAGAGCCGTTGCGCCCTGCGCCACAAGGCGATTATCCGGAAATGCAGCAATGGCTTGCAATATCGCATTTACCGCAATCTCTGCCTCTACCCCACCATTGCGAGCCGCTGCAAGCAGGGCGCAATAGGCAAGCAGGGCATTGTCCGACGAACACCACGCAGTAAGTAACTCGGTAATAGGCTCTATTCGGCTTAAAAGTGCGTGTGAAGCCTGCTCTGCCACCTCCGAGTTGATAATTCCCGAAGCCCAAAAGTCGAAGTCAGCAACCCCAACCTGCTCGGCATCGGCTATCCACAACGCCACGAGGCGCACCTCACGGATATTTTCGGTATAGAATGATTTTGCCAGGTTGTGGTCGGTGCCAATCTCTCGTGCGAGGTTGCGAATGGCGTATATCTGCACACCATAATTACGCCCGTAGTCCGCACCAAAGTAGCACATCGTATCGAGCGCAGCACCATTCATCTCCTTGCGAAGACGATACAGTAGGAGGCGTTTTTTCTGCTCCAACATACTATTTGATCGGGAGGGCTGTTACGATTTTGGCGTTCTGCAAAGATGCAAACTCCACTACACCCTTCAACTCTGCACCAATAATAAGCGAACATTTCGACTGCGGAACGATGATATACTCTGCCGACACCTTATCCTTTGGTCCGAGTGGCTGCAACTCGGCATACTCCTTGTGCGGAGCGGTCTCAACCTTCAAGACAATCGGCTTGCCCGACAAATCATCTGCCGCCACTACGCCCGCATCATCGCTGAAACGACAAACGAGGTACTCGGTCTTGTCTGGCGAGAGTGTGATATTGAATGTATGTGTCTGCTCGGTGGTTGTTTTTGCTCCGTAGAACATATCGAGGCACTCCTTCTCCATTCGTGCAATCTCATCGAGAGCCGCCTTCAAGCCAGCACCAAAGACATTTTCGCCAGCCTCGCCCGTGATGAGGTCAAGGCGATGCTTGCGCAACGAGAATATCATCTCGGCGGTTGCTACCGCCTGTTCCTCGGTGGTCTGCGCCGTAGCCGCCACCCTATTCAAAGGCAATGGCAACGAGTAAGTCTCTTGCTCCACCTTTGGAGCAACTTTCTCTGCCTGACCGAGAGCCAAGCAACCATCGAGCAACTCGATAGATGAATACTCCGAAAGGGTTGCTCGCTTGCCGAGGTACTTCTGCGCATAACGAGCATAAACACCAGGAGTGAAGTGCTCGGTAGCAACACGGAGGGTTACATTTACCACGATTGGCTCCGCCTCTACGACAACAGCATTACCTTGCTTGTCGTACAAACCAGCCTTTATATTCTGCGCAACGCCCACAGTGGCGATGCCTACAAGTGCCAAAATTGCAAAAATCTTCTTCATATCTTTTTGTTTTTGTGCTACGAAGGTACGCTTTTTCCGCCTGATTATCAAAATTTAAGGTAAAAATCTTTGGTTAAGGCTCGGTAGTCGTCGGTGTAGTCGCCACGCCGTCCTCGCTCTATGGCAATATTTTCGAGTTTCGTTTCGGTGGTTGGCTGCTTTGCAAACTCGCCCATAATGCGCTTTACCGCACCACCCTCTACGGGACAGACATTGCAACGGCGCACAATATGCAACTGCGTGATAGCCAAATACTGTTCAAACTCCGTTACGGGCAGAATAAGGGCAAATTTTCCGCTTTCCGAGAGCAGTCGAGCCACTGCCTTGTCCAACTCCTCGAATGTCAAATTGTGGGTATGTCGAGCAGTCGAGCGCTTTGCATCGGGCGGAAGCAACGAATCGACAAAGTATGGCGGATTTGACACTATGAGGTCGAACTTCTCGGCTGGTGCGAACTCCTGCACCGCACTCTGCTCCACCGTCAGTCGCTCCGCCCAAGGGGAGAGGTCAAAGTTGGCTCTTGCTCTTTTGGCGGCTATTTCGTCAATCTCCACGGCTCTGATTTGGGCGTGGTTATTGCGTTGCGCCATTTGCAGCGCGATAACGCCTGTGCCCGTGCCGATGTCGAGGATATTTTTTGCACCCTCGCAATCTGCCCACGCACCGAGCAATACGCCATCGGTGCCGACCTTCATCGCCACATCCTCCTGCTCTACGGCAAACTGCTTGAAACGGAAACCAGACATAATGTTGTACTATTTCAGGAAGCCTTCAATCCCCGCTCCGAACAGTGCAAAGTCATACTTTACGGGGTCGTCTGCATCGTGGTTGCGGAGGGCAGAGGTTATCTCTGCAACGGCTTTCCAGTCGTTGGAGTTGCGAGTGAGTAAGCCCAAAGCGCGCCCCATATTGCCGGTATGAACATCTAACGGCAAGTACAAAGCCGACTGCGGTATTCTGCGCCACAAGCCGAAATCGACACCTCGGTTGTCGTGGCGCACAAACCAGCGGAAATACATATTGAGTCGCTTGCACGATGCGCCCTTCGCAATCGAGGAGAGGTGTTTCTCGCAGTGTGGAGAATGCTCCACCTCGAAAAACTCTCGGCGTAACTCCGCCAAAACGCCCTCTATCGAGCCTTCACGCTCATACAACCCCTGCACAGCCTCGCCAACACTACCCCACTTCGAGCATAGGTGGCGCAAACCCAATATGAAATCGGTAAAATCTCGACCATTGAAGGTGCGGTGCACATAGCGCAAGAGTGGTTTCAAATCCCCCTCGGAGGCGTTCATCGTAAAGTCGAACGGAGCATTATCCATCATCTCGACCATACGGCGTGCGCTCTTGACAATCGCCTTGCGGTTGCCCCAAGCAATAGTCGCTGCAA
>JAGCLL010000002.1 GCA_017647025.1 Alistipes sp.
AGATTGAGATGACACTCGAGGAGTTCATCACAAAGGTACTTGACCGCCTCATCAACGAGAGCGACCAGCAGAATGAGTATGTACTAATATCGTGGTATTGATATGGAGGAGAGAGATTTGATTGTGTGCGAGGAGTGCGGCTCGACAGAGATTCAGACACAGGCGTGGGTAGATGCCAACACCCACCAGTACATCGGCGAGACGGGCATTGACCGTGATGATAACTGGTGCAACGAGTGTGAGGCTCACAACTACTTCTGCACGAAGACGGAGTTTGTGGAGCGAATGGAGGCTTGGTGGGGCGATGCCGACTTCCCCGCAATGGAGAGGGTTACGGGCTACCGTCAGGATGACTTCTCGCCCGAAGAGGGCTATCAGGATTTTGTTGATGCCTGCAACGAGTGGTGGAAGGCGAAATCCTACGATGAGAAGCGAGCACTCTTCAAGGAGTATAACGGCGAGGAGTAGCCTATGGTATATCAACTTCTGAAAGACATTGAGCAACTGCTGAGTGGCAAAGAGTCGCTCACAGCTGCCGAGCAGAGCATCTTGGAACGCTCGTCGAAAGCACTCTCAACGATGCGTAATCCCGAGGATACCGAACTACTCAAAAAGGATGAACTACTTATCCGCTACTGTCCTGCAACGAAGCACCCTGTGCTTGTCTACTACGATGGTGATGGTATGTGCTCCTGCCTGCACAACGACACCGTGGAGGAGGATATGGAGGATGTGAAGCGTTGGCTTAACGAGATGACACAAGAACAAACCAACAGCAATATGAACTACGACAAAGAAGAAGAGTTAATGGATGAGATACTCTCGTCCGAGGAGAACTGTGAGACCTTTATGGAGGTCGTGATGTCGGAGATACAGTCCGATGAGGAGACCTACCGCCACAAGGCACACCAACTTATTCAGGCATACCGCGAGGATAACTGCAGGGATATGCTGATGGCACTCTGTGGTTGGTCTATGCACTCCTTACTTATAAAGTATCAAGAGAAAAAAGAGCAAAGCAATGAATAGAATTTTAGAAGCAGTGAAGGCGTACTTCAACGCCATTGAGAACCCCACAGATGAGGAGAAGCGAATACAAGCGTTACTTGCCGAGGGCTTCTTCCCGATTACCTCGGTATGTCGCGATGACCTTCTTGCACGAGGCTTCGACGCCGACAAGGCAACAGATGAGCAGATGCAGGAACTTGCCCGCAAGATGGCGAACGACTACTGCGAGCAGCTCTTCTGGGATAGTATGGAGATTATAGCCGAGCTAATGGGCATACCCAAACGAAGAGTTGATTTCTGTCCCAAGTGTGAGTCGGAGTTGGTCTACTTCGATGTAACCACAGGGTGCAACCGATGCTCCAACTGCGGTCAGGAATGGGACAACAACATCTATGCTTTGGTGGAGTTCCCCGATGACGGCACCTACTTCGAGCAGGAAGATATTGGCTATCCTGTATTCGACAGAGAGGATAACGGAGCAAGGCTCGTTCCTGAGTATGAGTATATGCTTCAATTCGGCAGAACACCTGACCGAGAGAAGTGCTATCGTGCTGTCGAGTGGCCTGCTTCGCAACAGTTTATCGGCAACGAGGAGTGTATGCTCATCAACGATGACGAGGGTCTTGAACTCTTCGGCTCCTCTGCATATTGGGTACCCGTAAAACTCTTGGAGAAGGTATGATAGCACTCATAGACCCATTCAAAGAGGAGATGCTCGGGCGAGGCTTCTCGGCATATCATCTCGGCATTCACGTCAATATGCTCACCGGTGAGATGTCTCTCATCAAGAGCGACGAGGCACAAAACCACGCCAAAGAGGTGCGTGACTACATCAAGGAGCGAGAGATTGACGACATAGCCACCTACGACCACGAGTCGGTGATGGAACTTGCCAGCGACTTTGTTGGCGACCATATCGTTCCGGAGGGTGTAGATGAGGAGTATGGCAATTCGGATGAGTATGTCGATCTGCTCGACTGGTGGTGCGAGATATTCTCCTACAACATAGTGGAGTTGGCGATGTGCCACTACTTCCAGACACATAAACATCTTGTAGACAGATAACCGAGCTGACTCGGAAGCATGGATACTTGATGTTATTCTGTAAATAACAAGGGGATGCACCGAAAAGGTACATCCCCTGATTGTGTAGTTATTTAATCTGTAAGATTACTTGCGTGCCTTCAATACTAAACTTACATTGATGCTCTCAATGCGTGCTTCCATATCGGCGAACACCTTCTCAACAGCAGCAGCGTCATTTGTGTCAAGTTTGCCCTCTGCTTTTAAAGTAGGAATCTGTAAGTTGGCGAAGTAGTTGATGAAAGATTTAGTAGGCATATAGATATGCAATTGAGTATCGTTAGCATCTTGGAACATATACATCTCTACTTTGCGGCAAGCAGGGTTTTCAGTGCTCATATCAACTGTAACCTTGTTACCATCAGCAGTGATTGGGTCATTATATACAGACTCTCTGCCATTATTGTTGAATGTAAACTTAATTGTGTTTTCATTCAACTCTATACAAGAGAGAATTGAACGGAACATCCTATCAAGGTCACTTGACTCAATCTTCGATATGTTGAATGTGTTACCCAGAATGGAGAAATCCTCATCTTTGCCATTTGCGTTAGTTACATATGCAGAGATATAGTCATATTGTCTACCTGTGAGGTTGAGAGATTGCTTGATACGGAGCATAGTAGAAGTTGACTTCATTGTTTTCTCCTCCATAATGTCACCATATACAGTTCCGTTAGGTTTATAAGTCAATTTCTTTATAATATAAGGACGTTCGCCTTCAGCAAGCTCGTCTTTTGGTAATGCGTAGAAAAGTAAATCACCTATTACTTCATAGGTTGTTTCTTCATTTACTAAATAGTCATCTACACGTGTACCATAGCCCGTATAGATTGCTTTGCCGTTATCCATAAAGGTATGTACAATTGTTGACTCAGCATTTTCTGTTGGAGCATCTGTGCAAACCCACATACCGACAATCTCATCAGAGAGATCATTTGCGCAGTACTGATATACGTAACGCTCTCCGTTTTCTTCGAAGAGAGAGAATGCCATACCAGGGATAACATCAAAGTGACCAGTCCAATTGTCATCGTCCTCAAAGATCATGGTGATATTGTTCTCTTTCACAGTGACAGTACCTTTTACATTCTCCCAATACTCACCGTCTTCTACTCCATAAGATACAGCAGTACCATCAGCATTGATAATCAACGCCTCCGCATAGTTTTCAGTGATACAAGTCCAAGTACCTACGAGGTCTGCACTATGGTCATCATAGATATACTCTGGCTTGTTGTCGCAAGCTGCGAAACCCAACATTGCCACAAGGGCAACCACTAATAATTTAAGATTCTTCATACTTTTTAATCGATTAATTTGTTTAAGAATTTACACAGAAAAAGGCATTACAGACAAGGCAGAGGATCTGCCAAGTGTAACGCCGAAACTAATTTATTGACCGAAATATTAAGGTCAACTATTTGATTGTGAGTGTTTTTATAGGGGGGGGGTAGCGGTTGCGCGTGACGTCACCTCTGCGATTGCATAGGTGACAATATTATTGCAGTATCTAGCCCAACCAGTCTTCACTCTTCTTTGTTTTTGCTTTTAGGTCCGCAAAATTATTCAATATTTTACAGATTCCAAATAATTGAGGTGGCTGTATTTACAGCAGAAGTCTATAGAAATTTACCAATTTTTCATGTTTGGTATTCACCGCCGTGTTCACGGCCCCCTTTCAGTTCTAAAAACCGTCCTATATGACAAGGTTCTTTATCTCCTTAAAAATGTATAAATAATATAGGTAAATCGATAGGGAACTTTGTACTTGCAGTTCTTGTGTTCTTTCACAAGAACTATTCATTTATTGGCAGAAACCCCATTAGAATAACCTGTAGCGTGGTTTGTGGAAATAATGAAAATTAAATGGAATTAAAAAGTTTGGTGTTCACGCGGTGTTCACGGGCATCAAAAAAGCACTCACGAAATTTTCGTAAGTGCTTGATTTTCAAGTAGCGGGACGCAGGATTGAACTGCGGACCTCATGATTATGAATCATGCGCTCTAACCAGCTGAGCTATCCCGCCGTGACCGTTAGTCAAAATGTAGTTGAGATAGAAGGACTCGAAC
>JAGCLL010000204.1 GCA_017647025.1 Alistipes sp.
AGCGTAAGGAGCGTGTGCAGAAGATGCTCGACCGTATGAACATCTCGCACCGTGCCGGCCACTTCCCGCAGCAGCTCTCGGGTGGTCAGCAGCAGCGTGTAGCCATCGCCCGCGCCCTTGTGTCGAATCCTAAACTTATCCTTGCCGATGAGCCTACGGGTAACCTCGACTCAAAGAACGGTCAGGAGGTTATGACCCTCTTGCAGGAGCTCCACAAGGAGGGTACGACCATCATCATGGTAACCCACTCGCAGCATGACGCAGCCTACGCAAGCCGTACAATATGCCTCTTCGACGGTAAGGTTGTAACGGATGTGAAGAGCAAACTCTAAACGAATATTTAAGACGCAACTACCATAAGCAAAAAGCGTTAACAGGCTTGGGCGAGGGTGATACCTCCCCAAGTCACTAAGACAAAAAACAAATAAAACTTAATAATTATGAAGATTGCTTTCAAAAATTTCTTGATGACGCTCAAGCGTTACAAGGTCGCTTCATTGCTTAATGTGTTGGGCCTTACCCTCGCCTTTGTGGCGTTCTACATTATCGCATCGCAGGTGTGGTATTCAGTAACTTACAACAGTTCGCTAAAAGACTCTGACAGAACCTATCTTGTGCAGGCACGTTGGGATGCAGGAGGATTGGATAAAGAGGTATGGTCAACGAACTGTCCTCAACCGGTAAGTTATGAGACTTTGGAGATGTGTCCTGAGGCAGAAGTTGGAGCCTCTTTAATGTCACAACCAAATATCGACCGTGTATGGAAATGTGTATCGGACTACAATTTCGAGAAATTCTCCATTGGGGTTTATTTTGGTAATGCTAATGTTGTTGATTTGTTTGGTTTTAATTGTCTAGCTGGTGATTTGAAGAAGATATCTGAGCCCAATACTGTTATTATGTCGCATTCAGCAGCCGAGCAGATTGGTGTAGGTATCGGAGATCAAATCTGGTATGAGGGAGGCGACTGGCATAATGACGGCAAGCCACAGTCTCCACAAACCATTGTTGCAATTTACGAAGACTTTCCTCGTAACACTTTCTTGCACAAGTGCCGTATTATTCGCAACGACAACCTTGAATTTGGCCAGCACAATGGTAACTGGAATTATTCATTCTTCGTCAGAATGAAAGAGGGAGCCGATACAGACAATTATGCCAAAATATGGCAAGAGCAATATAGCAAATGGTACAAAGGCATGGTTGCTGAGTATATGGAGAAATATCCTGAACAAGCGGCAGAAATGGCAGCAGATCTTGAAAAGGAGAAAAAACAACCTATCAGACTCGTTGCCTTGAACGATGTTTACTACAATGTCCGAGATGCAGAGGGTACGATTTATGAGTCGGGTTCCCGTTCTGCTACAGCCATTCTCATTGCTATTGCAGTTGTTATTGTGCTGATTGCATTTATAAATTTCGTAAACTTCTTCCTTTCACTAGTTCCCGTTCGTATGCGAGCTGTGAACATATGCAAGGTTTTCGGAGCAAGCCAGGGCACGCTGCGCTGGAACTTCCTCTTTGAGGCTATTGGTCTTGTTCTCATCTCCATATCGTTGGCATTCTACCTAATGATTGTAATTCAAGATAGTTTTATAGCCAACTATGTGACCTGCTCACTTGCGTTAGGTGAAAATATTCCTGTTATTGCCTTAATGGTGGGACTGATGGTATTGCTTGCACTTGTCGCAGCACTCTATCCTGCATTCTACATTACACGATTCAATGCATCATTAGGAGTTAAGAGTGGCTTTGCCCAATCGGCTACAGGTCGTAGACTTCGCTCCATTATGGTGGGCGTACAATTTACCGTTGCAATGATTCTGATTATTGTAACTGCCGTATTTTTCTTGCAGTACCGCTATATGGCAAAGTTCGATATGGGCTTTGATAGAGAGAATGTGGTTACTTTTTATAGCGGCGACATAGGCGGTAAAGATGAAACTCTAATTGAGCGACTTTTGCAGCACCCATCGGTAATAGATGCCACTTGTTCGCGTTTCAACATCTTCCACTCAAACCAGACTTGGGGTCGTAGTTATGAAGGCAGGGACTACCTTTTGCGCCCTAATAGCGTTCGTTGGAACTTCCTCGACTTCTTTGGTTTTGAGATTGTAGATGGTCAAGGTTTTACTCAATCATCCGCTGATCGCGACGAGATGATAATTATGCAATCATTAAACCGTGAGGTAGGTATGCCTATTGGATACCATTTCCATGATGGATTTGATGTTACGGGCGTAATGAAGGATGTAAAACTATCTGCCGCAGGTTATAAATCCACAGAATACTACTCTTTCTTCTGTTCAAATAATTGGGGCAGTAATTATAACTATTATGTTCGCATTGGAGCACACACAGATGTCGATGCTTTTGCTAAGTATGTAAGAAATTTGTGCAAGGAATTTAATCCTAATGGTGACGATGTGGAGCTCTTCTTCCTTGATGAGTATGTCGAAGGTATGTACAAAGACACTCGCCGTCAGACTATCATTATCGGTATGTTCGCTGTGCTGGCTATCGTTATCGCACTGATGGGAGTATTCGGTATCGTGATGTTCGAGACGCAGCACCGCCGCTCGGAGATTGCCGTTCGCAAGGTCTATGGCGCAACAACACGCCAGATTGTCGAGATGCTTAACCTGCGCTATGTGTGGATTGTCCTCGGCTGTTTCGTTGTCGCCGCGCCCGTTGCGTGGTATATCACCTCGCGCTGGTTGGAGCAGTTCGCCAACCGTATCGCTTCGCCTTGGTGGATATACCTCGTGGCACTCGCTGTAGTCCTCGCCGTAACTGTCGGCCTTGTCACCCTCCGCTCGTGGAAAGCCGCCACCGAGAACCCTGCGGATGTGGTTAAGAGTAACTAAATACACGCCTCCCTGCGACTTTTCCGTCTGAAAATTTGGGAAATTCGTGTGTGTGTGGGGGGGGGTAAATTTGTAGGCAAATTGATTAAGAATGAACACGATGAGTAAATTTTATATTTTAATGTTGGTATTGCTGCTAATCGCAATAAACAACCTCGTAAGGGCGTTAAAAGAGAAGAAATCAAAAGGCAAATTTTGGGGAGTTGCAATCAATGTCGCAAGCATTATATTACTTGTAGTAGCAGTGACTCTTTCGTTCTTGCAATAAACAGAAATAACTAACTATTACGATTATGAATAAGCTATTTACATTATTAGCATTGGCCATAGCTTTGATGGTAACCTCTTGTGAGGAGTATGAAGGCAAACAAACGCCTATAAAGTTGGATAAATCCGAACTGACTTTTCCATCAGTTGGCGGAGAGCAAACGGTTACTGCCGTTAATTACAATAGCTGGTGGATAAGTGGCGGTTATGAGGATTACGACCAAGCGAAGAATGAATACACCAACTATATCTATCCAACTTCAACAGACGGCGAGGGTGCATGTACCTATGATCTGCTTGATGGCGGGTGGTACTATGTGGTTGTCCCCGACAAAGGTGAAAGCAATCAGGTGCTGATTAGGGTTAGCGAAAACAACACTTCTAACCCTCGCTATGCAACAATCACAATGCGGAATCGAAATGCCTTCACAAACATAAGCATACAACAAGAATAATATACTATGAAAAGATTTATGTTGTGCCTTATGGCATTGGTCGTTGCCGTTGTAATGACCTCGTGCGAGAAAGATTGGCCTAATAACAAAGTATCACT
>JAGCLL010000205.1 GCA_017647025.1 Alistipes sp.
AGTAAATTTTGCTCGTGGCGTGAAGGTTCCTGGCGTTATGGCTTGTGGCTACAACGACACAACCTGCTGTCCGACCTCGATGTTCTCGGTATATAATGTTATTTCTGCTCCGAAGGAGTTGGCCCTCTACAACGAGATTGGCCACTGGCTCTACAAGGAGCAGGAGCACGAGCGTAGCAAGTGGTTGCAGGAAAAACTCAAATAGATAGTTAGGAATTAGGAGTTAGGAGTTAGGAGTTTTTTAACTTTCAACTCTCAACTTAACAAAATAGAAAGAGGCGGAGATTTCCTCCTCTTTCTATTTATAATCCATACTTCGCTGTGTGTCCGAGTGCCGACTCGATGCGCAAAAGACGGTTATATTTCGCTGTGCGGTCGGAGCGCGACAAAGAGCCCGTCTTTATCTGCCCGGCATTCACAGCTACGGCGATATCGGCAATGGTGGTATCCTCGGTTTCGCCCGAACGATGCGAGATAATGGTCTGCATACCTGCGCGTTGCGCCAACCTTATCGCTTCGAGGGTTTCGGTCAGAGTGCCTATCTGATTTACCTTTATCAAGACTGCATTTCCGCAATGCTCCTCGATACCTCGCTTAATAAACTCCGTATTTGTTACAAAGAGGTCGTCGCCCACAAGCGCACACCTCTCGCCCAACTCGGCAGTCAGCAGTCGCCAACCCGACCAATCGTTCTCCGCCATTCCATCTTCGATGGAGTCTATCGGGTAGTCCTCGACCAGATGTTTCAAGAATGCCACCTGCTCGGCTGGCGAGAATTGCACACCGCCATTGCCCTCAAAGCGCGAGTAGTCGTAGATGCCGTTGGTGTAGTACTCCGAGGCGGCACAGTCGAGGGCAAGCGAAATATCTCGTGGGTAGTTATATCCCGCCAGCGTCACTGCCGAGAGGATAGTTTCGAGCGCATCTTCGATACCTTTGAAGTTGGGCGCAAAACCTCCCTCATCGCCTACGGCAGTCGAAAATCCTCGTTGTTTCAGCACCGAGCGCAGGGCGTGAAAGACCTCCGTACCCATCTGCAACGCCTCCGAGAAGGTCGAAGCCCCCACGGGGCGAATCATAAACTCCTGAAAGGCGATAGGTGCATCGGAGTGGCGACCACCATTCACGATATTCATCATCGGCACGGGCAACACCCTCGCATCGACTCCGCCGATATAGCGGTACAATGGCAGATTGAGTTCTGTTGCCGCAGCCTTTGCTACCGCCAACGACACACCGAGAATGGCATTTGCTCCGAGGTGCGACTTTGCAGGAGTGCCGTCGAGAGCGCACATCGCCATATCAATCTCCGCCTGTGCCAAGACATTTCTGCCTATAAGGTTTGGGGCAATAGTGTGCCTCACCGACTCAACCGCCTTCAAGACACCCTTTCCGTTGTAGCGAGTTTTGTCGCCATCACGCAACTCTAACGCCTCGTTTGCACCAGTCGAAGCACCACTCGGCACAGCAGCACGCCCCACAGCACCACTGCGTGTTACCACATCGACCTCAATGGTTGGATTGCCACGAGAGTCGAGAATCCCCCTCGCCAAAATCTTTGAAATTTCCATAGTCTAATCTTTTTATCGGTTTATAATTCAAAAATTTTGCAAAGTTCGCTCCACGGCTATTGACTTTTCGGCAAAAATTCATTACCTTTGGTAAAAATTCGGATACTATGGCTATTTTTAAGGTTGAAGGCGGTCGCAGACTCTCAGGAGAGATTACTCCGCAAGGTGCTAAAAATGAGGCGTTGCAGATTCTTTGCGCCACACTCCTCACCGAGGAGAAGGTGGTGGTGAACAACATTCCGCAAATTCTCGACATCATTCAACTCATCGACCTCTTGCAGGCGATGGGTGTGAAGGTGGAGCGATTGTCGGAGGATTCGTACTCCTTCTACGCCAAGGATATAAACCTCGACTACCTTGCAAGCGACGACTACCGCAACCGCTGCACTCGTCTTCGTGGCTCGGTGATGATTGTAGGTCCACTCTTGGCTCGTTTTGGTGTGGGTTATATCCCAAAACCAGGTGGCGATAAAATTGGTCGTCGCCGTTTGGATACCCACTTTATCGGCTTCCAGAAACTCGGCGCTGAGTTCGACTTCGATGCTGCCGAGGCGTTCTTCACCGTCAAGGCGAAGGAGTTGAAGGGTACATATATGTTGCTCGATGAGGCATCGGTTACGGGTACTGCAAATATCGTTATGGCGGCTGTGCTTGCCAAAGGCAAGACCACCATCTACAACGCCGCTTGTGAGCCATACTTGCAGCAGTTGTGCAAGATGCTCAATCGTATGGGAGCGAAAATTTCGGGTGTAGGCTCAAACTTGCTCGAAATTGAGGGTGTGGAGTCGCTCGGTGGCACAACCCACACGATGTTACCCGATATGATTGAGGTGGGTAGTTTTATCGGTATGGCGGCGATGAACCGTTCGGAACTCACAATCAAGGGTGTTTCGTTTGAAAATCTCGGCATTATACCTGCGCAGTTTGCCCGACTCGGCATTGCGATGGAGCGCCGAGGAGATGACCTCTACATCCCACAACAAGACCACTACCGCATCGAGAGTTTTATCGATGGCTCGATTATGACCATTGCCGATGCTCCGTGGCCGGGACTTACGCCTGACTTGTTGTCTATATTCCTCGTTGTGGCAACACAAGCAAAGGGTACGGTGCTTATCCACCAAAAGATGTTCGAGAGCCGATTGTTTTTCGTTGATAAACTGATAGATATGGGTGCGCAGATTATCCTTTGCGACCCTCATCGTGCAGCCGTTATCGGTCAGGACCACCAAATGCAATTGCGAGCAGCAAAGATGTCTTCGCCCGATATTCGTGCAGGTGTAGCATTGTTGATTGCGGCGATGAGTGCCGATGGTATAAGTACCATTCAGAATATCGACCAGATTGACCGAGGCTATCGTGATATCGAAGGTCGTCTGAACGCAATCGGTGCAAATATCATCCGTTTAGATGAGTAAGTAGAACGCATAAACTCGTGAGGATAGCCCCTCAGACTACTCGGCAAGTCGAGTAGTTTGAGGGGTTATTATTGAGTGGCTATAACGAAAAGCCGCAGGGGTGGTGTGGTAGCGTTGTTTGAAGAGTTTTATAAAGTGTGAAATGTTCGAGAAACCGCACTCCGCACCTATCTCCGACACGGTACGAGAGGTTGAAACGAGAAGTATTTTGGCACGATTAAGCCTCTGCTCGATAATCCAACGATGAGGCGGAGCGCCAAATAGGCGTCTAAACTCCTTCTTAAAGGCGGTAAGGGAGCGATTTGTCATACTCGCCAACATCTCAACCGACACATCGTTAAATATATTCTCGTGCACTACATTGATAAATTGCCCCGAAAGCACATCTGCCGAGCGAAGCAATTTTCGTTTGACACACCCATCTTCGCCCGATAAAGTCAGATATATAAGTTCGTTGAGTTTAATGCGTTGCCCAACATCGTTATGCAATAGTCCCGAATTGCGCAACGAGAGGTCGATACCCAAGAAAAAGTTGGAAAGCGGAGTATCAGCCTTGATAGAGGCAAAGTTGTGAGTATTGCAGTGGCGGCAAGAGTGGTGCGAGGAGAAGGAGAGCCCATAGTTGATATTTAGACCAAAGATGGCTTGTTGTAACCTCTCCACCGACACAAAGAATGTTATGGACTCGAAGCGACCATTCTCGCCTATACAATTCTCCTCATAGTGTATTCCTGCACCGAGCAGGAATATCTCGCCCTCGCAAATCGAGGTGCAACAATCACCATAGTGGATATACTTCGTACCCGATAGTATGTAGCCTATGGCAATGCGACTATTAGACGAGGATCGTACACCCATATTTTCGGACTCAACAACTTTTACAACATCTGCCACCATATCTCTGGTGTGAGATTGGAGATTTTCTTCTCTCATAATAGTATCAATAATAAAAATGGTTCTTTAATTGCACACCTACCTGCAAGATGTGGGAGGTATTATCGTTGGCAAATGTATGTAAAAGTTTCTCGCTCGAAAATTATTCCAACTAAAAGGGGCGAAAATAGGTCTAAAAACTACATTTTGACCTCAACCACCCTCGATTCTTGGCAAAAATTATAGGGGTTGTCAAATAGTTTTATTATCTTTGTGGTGCGAAAAATGCTTTTATATGAAGGAGATAGAGATTGATTCACTCGATGGGTTAAACGAGGTAGCCAAGGCTATCATCGAAGGGCTCGATGGTCGCAATGTAGTTGCACTTTGTGGCTCGATGGGTGCAGGTAAAACCACACTTATCAGCGCAATTATGGCGTATCTCGACTCGGCAGATACCGTAACAAGTCCAACCTTTGCCCTCGTAAACCAGTACGCTACGGGCAATGGTGAGCGTGTCTATCACTTCGATTTCTACCGCATAAACCGCATAGAGGAGGTTTTCGATATGGGCTACGAGGAGTACTTCTATTCGGGCGACTTGTGCCTGATCGAGTGGCCGGAGTTAATTGAGGACCTTCTTCCTGAGGAGGCTATGGTCGTAAAAATTGATGTATTGTCGCCTACCTCACGCCGCTTCACTATCGCCTAAACAAGGCGACCTACAACTCCAATATGGACTTCCTGCTTGAACTCGGATATTTAGGGCTCTTTCTGGGCTCGTTTTTGGCATCTACGGTAGTGCCGTTTAGTGCTGATGTGCTACTCGTAGGTATGTTGGTAGCGGGAGGTGCTCCGTGGATTGTTATCGGAGTTGCCACCGCAGGCAATTTTCTCGGCGGTCTAACCTCGTATGGTATAGGTAGACTTGGCAAGTGGGAATGGATTGACAAGTTGGGCGCTAACCCTGAAAAAATCACTCGCTATAAGGCTAAAATCGAGAAGTATGGCGCTTGGATGGCTCTTTTGACTTGGGTACCATTCATAGGAGATATTATCGCCATCGCTCTTGGATTCTTCCGAGTAAAGTTTCTCCCCTCGGCACTCTTTATGTTCGTCGGACGCTTCGGACGCTTTGTTGCGTGGTATCTAATTTATGCCGCAATATAATTGCCAATCCACACCCTACTCCCCCTCCCAAAATTTAATTTTAAGTAGGTAAATACAAGGCGTACAAGAAAATGAGATGGGCGCATACTAAGTTTCTTAAATTAACTAAATCCCCCTCAACCCAATTTCTTGTCAGAAGTCGTGAGATGTGGTGCATTGCAAAAGAAGGACCTTCGGGATAGTACTAAATCGTACAGCCCGAAGGTCTTTACTTTTAGCGATGTGCCACAGATTGCGGCTTATCACAAGAAATTATTCCTCGTCGCCTGGAACGAGTATACGACCACAATACTCACACACGATCAACTTCTTACCGAGGCGAATATCTGCCTGACGCTGTGGTGGGATACGGTTGAAGCAACCAGAGCAAGCATCACGCTTTACGGTTACAACAGCAAGACCATTGCGAACATTCGAACGGATACGGCCATAAGCCGAGAGAAGACGCTCATCAATTTTAGCCTTTGCAACCTCTGCCTTTGCAGTCAACTCCTTAACCTCATCAGCGGTCTCGCTCTCGATAGAGTCAAGTTCCTGGCGCTTAACTTCGAGGTCAGCCTTGCGCTCTGCAAGTTCTGTCTCGGCAACCTCAGCAGCAGCCTTCTTTGTCTTGGTTGCACCAGCATACTCCTTCAAACGCTTCTCTGCAAGGGTGATCTCCAACTCCTGATACTCAATCTCCTTACCCAAGGTCTCAAACTCACGGTTGTTGCGGACATTATCCTGCTGCTCCTTGTAACGAGCGATGAGTGCATTTGCCTCCTCAATCTCACGCTGACGCTGCTTTGTCAATGAAGCCAACTCCTCAATCTCGTTATTGATGTTGTTGAGGCGTGTAGTGAGTCCCTCAACCGAGTCCTCCAAATCCTCAACCTCCAAAGGCAACTCACCCTTAACCTTGTTGATTTCGTCAATCTGAGAGTCAATTTTCTGCAACTCATAGAGAGCAACAATCTTCTCATACATCGAGTAATCTACCTCTGCTGTCTTTTTCTTTGTAGCCATATATTTTAGTTTTATTATTTCCCAAACGGCAAAAATTGGGCTTTCACACCCTTATCACTCTATCGTTCAGATACTTACACAAAGTAATGCACTGGATTTTTCGATTGAGCGCTCTTATGGAGCGCAAAGTTAATAAAAATTTTTGATAAAATATCAAATAAAATCGCAATTGCGCAAAATTCGCTCTCAAAATGTCCCATATCAACAACCACAAAGTGGGAGTCCGGGGTATAGAAATCGTTATATTTGAGGTCGGCAGTGAGGTACATATCGCACTCCGAAGCCCTCGCCTCTCGCATCAATGACGCACCTGCTCCGGTGCAGATTGCCACACGCTTAACCTCTCGACCGAGCAGTGCGCTATGGCGCAAAGCCTCAACCGAGAATGTCTGTTTCACCTTACCCAAAAAATCTGCTTCGCTAATTGCGACAGGCAGTGTTCCAACTACACCAAAGCCCGCATTCTCGGAGGTAGGTTGCAAAATCTCCATATCCTGCAAGCCGAGCATCTCGCCAACACGCCAACTCATACCTCCCTTCGCAGAGTCGAGATTGGTGTGGCAAGCGTAGAGTGCAATGTTATTACGAATGGCCATCTCCACACATCGCTCCACGACAGATGCCGAATTGAGTCGCTTCAACGGATGAAAAATTATCGGGTGGTGAGTGATAATCAAGCCACAACCCTTCTCTATCGCCTCGGCGATAACCTCCTCGGTAACATCCACCGCAAGCAGTACTCCACCCTGCAACTCGTCGTCCAAGCGACCTACAACCAAACCAGCGTTGTCGTAAGACTCCTGCAACGAGAGTGGAGCAAACGCCTCGATAGGTGCAATTATATCTCTGATTTTCATTCTCCTCGGTTTTAGAAAAGTGTCTGCTCGTAGAATGGGAAGAGAGGTCTTTCGACAACACCCTCCTCGCCAATCAATTTACGGCGTGGCGCACGCTTCTTCTTTTGAGTTGGCTCGCTCTGTGCCTCATCTGTCGCAACAGGGGTTGCAACAGCCTCGACTGGTTGCTCCTCGACTGGTTGCTCCTCGCCAATGCTATCACGCATATCCACCAACATAGCACGAAGCGTCTGCAACTGCTCCAACAACGCAATATCCGAGTCGTTCTGCTCCGCCTCGATAACACGCTTGCGCATCGCCTTCTTTGCACCCTCGATGGTCATCTTCTTCTCTCGCAAGAGGTGGTGGATACGCTTCAAGCGCTCAATATCCTGCGGCGAGAATACTCTATTGCCCTTTGCGTTACGCTTTGGGCTAAGACAACTAAACTGTGTACACCAATAGCGAATGAGAGATGGCTCAACATCGAACATCTCGGTAACTTCGCCCATCGAATAGTAGAGTTTTTCAACCATATATATTCTATTTTACAAATTCATAATTTTAAGCGAGGCTGGATAGAGATTATTGCACCTTGCACCCACCCTCTTGGCAAAGCCCAATGCTCGCCCATTGTGAGTTATAAGGTTTACACCCTCCGCCATATCACCCACAGCAATATCCTTTTTGCGAAGATAGTCCAACGCCCTTGCGTCGTCCAACTCCTCTACCGCAACAGCCTTATGCTCCAAGCCGACATATTGCGACAGAGCCCAATCGGGTTTCAGTTTTCCCTTGAAAATCTGCCCCATCGCAACGCCCGAATAGATTGCGGTCAACCCTTCGGAGAGAGCCTGCACCGCCTTAAACTGCTCGGTGCGATAGGCGTAAATCGTATCGGCAACCTGTGCAAAGGTGTATTGCTCGGCATCTTGTAGCCAACGCACCAACTCCTTGCGTGATGCCTTATCCACCTCCTGCATCACCCTCTTTCGAGCCTTGGGTGTACGCTGCGTGGTAGGCTCGCCCTTGCGTGCTATGGCGACAAAAAGTCCCTCGCTATCTATCTTGTGCGGAAAAAAACGGAAGGTCTGAAACGCCCCGACTTCGCCCCTCACAATACCCCACGCATCATCTATTTCTACATTTTGCGACGGCTCAAACACATCTCCCATCTCCTCGATAAAGGTCTGTAATACCCCCTCGTCCTCCTCGTCATTGAAGGTACAAGTACTATATATAAACAAACCTCCATCTTTGAGCGACTGCCAAGCCTCACGCACAATAGCGAGTTGTCGTTGTGCGCACATCTTCACAGCCTCTTCGCTCCAATCCGTGCGAGCAACCTCCTCCTTACGGAACATTCCCTCGCCCGAACAAGGTGCATCAACTGCCACCAAATCGAACCAACCCTCAAACTGGGCAATATGTTCGGGAGCATTATTGGTAACGAGTACATTACCCATACCCCACTTACGCACATTGTCAGCCAAGACATTTGCTCGTGAACGAACATACTCATTCGCCACAACCAAACCATCTGCACCTACTGCGGTTGAGTAGATAGTGGTTTTACCTCCCGGTGCCGAGCACATATCCAGAACTCGCTTGCCCTGCAACTCCTCGTGCGAAACGATAAAATCTATAAACTGCGATGCAGCCTCTTGCACATAGTATGCTCCGGCGTGAAATGCAGTGTCGAGTGTAAATGATGGTCGCTCCTTCAACTTTCGACCATTACGACTCCACGCAATTGCCTCACCATCGCTCCATACACCCCCTTCGCCACACTTGGCAGGATTGAGGCGAACGGCTACGGGCGATACGCCATCGAGTGCTGCGAAGAGGCGCTCCGCCTCCTCTACACCCAACTGCTTACGCATACGCTCGGTAAAGGCAACTGGTAGTGCTATCATAGTAGACTACTTCTTTGAGGCTTTTATTGCATCAAGGCGCTCGTACAATGCCTCCAACACCTTGGCATTCTCGATAAAGTCGCTATTATCCTTATCAATAACAAAGACCTCGCCCTTGTAGTTGTTCTCAATCCAGTTGTTATATCGCTCGTTGAGTCTTTCGAGATACTCCACCTCGATATTCTGCTCGTACTCACGACCACGCTTGCGGATTTGCTTGACCAAAGTTGGCACACTCGCCTTCAAATAGATAAGCAAATCGGGCTGTGGAATAAGGTTGGTCGAGATATCGAACAACTTCATATAGGTGCCAAAATCTCGTGATGACATCGAACCCATTTGGTGCAAGTTGCCAGCAAAGATATGAGCATCCTCGTAGATAGTACGGTCTTGGAAAATATCCTCTGAACCATCCGACAACATATCCATAGTTTGGCGGATACGGCTTGCAAGGAAGTGAACCTGGAACTGAAATGCCCAGCGATTCATATCCTCATAGAAGTCGTTGATGTAAGGATTGTCAATATCCTCATAGTAGGCCTTTGCGCCATAGTGTTTGGTCAAAATTTCGGTCAGTGTAGTCTTGCCACTTCCGATATTTCCTGCAATTGCTATATACATATATATAATAGGTTAATTTCTCTCTTAGTTGAAGTAGTAGCCCACCTTCGATATTGCCGATGGCATAGCAAACACAACCACACGGTCGTAGGCTGCAATCTCGGTCTTGCCAGATGCAATAAAGACCTTATCACCTCGCACAATACCTCCGATTGTAACATCGCTTGGCAACTCCAAATCCTTAATCGCAGCCTTTGTGGCTGGTGAATTTGGCTTCACGATAAACTCCAAAACCTCTGCATCACTACCGGTAAGACACTTGATAGCCAGCACATCGGTAGACATCGTGAAGCGGAAGATATTCGACGCCGAAACCATCTTCTTGTTGATGATTGTATCGACACCCACGCTATCGGCCAAGTTGATGTAGTTGAGATTTTCCACCTCGGCAATAACCTTCTTCACGCCCATACGCTTCGCTAACATTGCCGCCAAGATATTCGTTTCGCTACGACCTGTAACGGCAACAAAGGCATCCATATTCGACAAACCCTCCTCCATCATAGCCTCGGTATTGCGACCATCTTCGTTGATGATAAGAGTCTTTTCGAGTTGCTCCGCCAAACGATACGCCTTATCAGCGCTATAATCGATGAGTTTTATATTCACATCCTCCTGCATAGCCTGTGCAATCTGCACTCCGATGCGTGAGCCTCCCAAAATCATCATATTGTTAATCTCAACATCGCCCTGTCCCGACAACGCCATAATATCGCCTACGGAGCTGTGTCGAGCGATTATATAGACCATATCTCCTACCATATAGGAGTCTGTGCCGTGCGGAATTAAAGTCTTGCCATCACGAGAGATTGCCACAGTGCGATATGCGGCATCTTCATCCACCGAGAAACTCGACAACTCACGACCTACAAGCGGAGAGGTTGGCTCCAATCGGAAGACAACCAACGAAAGACGACCTCCCGAAAAATCGACAAACTCGGTGGTCGAAGTGTGACCGAGCAGAGAGATAACCTCCTCGGCAGCAATCTTCTCTGGGTAGAACATATAGTCTATACCCATATTGATGAACATCTCCTTGTTGTTCGGTTCGAGATACTCGTTGTTGTCGATGCGGGCAATAGACTTCTTTGCACCCAGTTGCTTTGCCATAATAGCCGAGAGGATATTTGTATTCTCCACAGGATGCACTGCAATAAAGAGGTCGCACTTGCGCACCGACGCCTTACGCAATACAGCAAAGACCGTAGAGTCGCCCTCAACAGTAATCACATCGGCGAGGCTTGCCACCTCTGCCAACGCCTTTGGATCGGCATCAATAACGGTAATATCGTGGCCATTTCCACTCAGCATCTTAGCCAAATGGCTGCCCATCTCTCCAACTCCGGCAATTACAATCTTCATACTTTTATTCTATATATGCGCACTATCCACGCAATTTAATTCACAAATATAAGTAAAAAAGTTGAGAGTTGAGAGTTGAAAGCTGATAATTAAAGGAATTTTTTATATAAAACGGTATAAAATACCGATAATCAACAAGAAAAGAGGGCGATACACTCGGCACCGCCCTCTCTTTATGCTAATTGCTATTTAGAAATATCTTACTGTCAAATCCTTGACATTTGTCTGCTCCTGAACAGCCCACATTGCACGACGGTCTGCCTGAGCCTCTGCCTCTGCCTGAGCCTTTACACGCTCGGCATCCACACTCTGCTTCTCCTCCACTGCTACCTCATCAACAACTACGGCATAAACACCGCTATTGCCCTCAACGAGCGGAAGGAGAGTACCTGTTGCATCTGCCGAAACCGCAGCAATAGCGCCCAATACTCGTGGCTCAACACCCAAGCCCTTAATATAGTAAGCCGAAGTCTTTGCATCTGCAAACTCCTCAACCTTAGCCTCTGCATTTGCAGCAATCTCCTCCAAGGTTGCACCCTGCATCTTCTCCTTCAACAAAGCAGCCTTCTTCTGACGGAGCAAAGTGTTCTTAATCTGTGCAGATACCTTATCGAGCGACTTATACTCACTCTTGTCTACACCTGCAAGAGTTGCTACAACATAGCCATCATCGAGTTTGATGATATCCGAAACATCGCCAACCTTTGCATCAGCAACCCAACGAACAACCTCCAACGAGTTTACCAAACCCGGAACATTGCGGCTATCGTTATTGACGCTCATAGTAGAAACATAAGTAGAGTGGCTATTTGCAACCTCATCAAACTTCTTGCCCGACTCCTTTGCATCGACAGCAAAGAGGCTTGCGCTCTTGTGTACGGCACGCTTGGTCTCCTGCGAAGCCTCAACCGGATAGGTCAAAGTTGCAAGACGATAGTGGCGAGTTACAGAGCCAGTCTTCAACACTTTGAAAATCTGAATTCCATTACCCAAAGTAACCTTAATAACATCACCCTGACGAGCAGATGCGAAGGCGTCGGCCAACTCTGGCGACAAATCAGTATACTTCACCTCGCCAAGTTTTCCACCCTCAACAGCAGTCTCGGCAGCCGAATACTTTGTTGCCAAAGCAGCAAAGTCAGCACCACGCTTGCGAGCCACAGTGTAGAGGCTATCAGCCAACTCCGAGTCAGAGTAAGAGAGAACGATATGCTGCAACTCCAAAGTAGCAGGAACATTGCGCACCTCTGCAACACGAGAAGCGTACCACTCCTCACCCTGCAACTCAGGGCCGAAAGTCTTGCCAGCACGAAGAGCCTTAGCCTCATCCGAAGAGAGCGAACTTGCAGCAACATAGTTGCCAGCCAACGATGCGTGAGCCTCCTCACGAACATACTGCTTCACATTCTTAGCCTTTGCGAACTCTGCGCCACTCTTCTTTGCCAACTCCTCGATTGCCTTCTTATCTTCCGAAGTCGGCTCAATCTCGAAGTGGACATAACTTACAGTGCGATAAGGCGACTGCTCATACTGAGCCTTGTGTGCCTTGTAGTACTTCTTAATCTCACGAGGTGAAACCTTAACAAGCGAATCTGCAACAGACGAGTACTTGCAAGCAACGAAGTGTCCCTTGTAAGTGTTATTCTCTGCGGTAATGCCCTTATTCAAAGTGAGAGCATTTGCATAAGCGCCTCTACGAACCAAAGTTGAATACTTGTTCATAGCACGCTCAATACGAGCCTGCTTATCAATCAAATTCCACAAGCGCTGCATCTCGACATTGCCCTCAACCTGTGCGAGGAACTCTGTTACAGCCTTAACATCGTAAACGCCAGTACGAGGGTCTGCAAATACGCTGCTGAATACGCCCGACGAGAGCACACCCTGCAACATTGCCTTACGCTCTGCCGGAGCAACAGTCAAACCAAGTTTCTCAAAACCTGGAACAAAAATTTTGTCTGTCAAAAGCGACTGCCAAGTCATCGATACAGCCTGTGCAGACTGGTCATAATCGAAGTTATCGCCACCCATCTGAGTCTTAACATCCTCATAAGCAGCAAGGAACTCCGAGTAGTGAACTTCATCGCCATTGATTTCTCCAACCTCTGGATCGTTTCCAGAAAATCCCATCTCTGTCTTCAACGAGAGAATGAACGCCAACAAGGCTCCGCCGATAACTACCGACAAAACCACGCCAAATTGGGTTCTTAAAGTGTTCAAACTTAACATATTACTATTGTTTTTTAATTATTTAATTGTCGTTTAACCTTCAAAGATAGTTATTTTATTCCGATTTATATCACTTTTTTATCAATTTTTCGTCTAAAAGGCTATTTTTTTATCATCAACTCCACCTTTGCTATCTCAATACGAGAGCGTGTGGTACTCATAATCTTTATACGCAAGCCGTCGAACTCCATCACCGTACCAGCGGCAGGCAACTCCTCGTAGCGAGAGATAATGTACCCGGCCAAGGTATCGTACTCATCGCTCTCTGGAATATCGAGGTTGTATTTTTCGTTCAAATACTCCACCTCCAAGCGACACGAGAATACAAACTCCCTCTCCGAAATCCGCTTCTCGACCATATCAGGTTTGTCGTGCTCGTCCTCAATCTCTCCAAAAATCTGCTCCAAGACATCCTCCAACGAGATTATGCCAGCAGTACCGCCAAACTCGTCAATTACAACCGCAATACTACTCTTATTTTTGGTAAACTGCGTCAGCAAATCTTGCAACGGGAGCGTCTCTGCCACAAAATCGACCTTCATCAACGCCTCATTAATACTCTTCGGACACTCGAACAACGACTTCGAATTGACATATCCAATAATGTTATCTATTGAGCCTTGCCAAACAAAGATTCGAGAGTACATCGTCTCGACAAACTTTGCCGTAAGTTCCTCCATCGTGCAGTCATCAATATCCACAGCCTCAACATCTACACGAGATACCATAGCATCACGCACCCTTAAATCGGCGAAGTCAAGCGCATTTTGGAACATTTTTATATCGTTATCCCCCTCCGAGGACATATCTGCCGAGTTGTTGTTTTCGAGCAGGCGCTCCAAGTCGCTACGGTCAAACTCCATAGGGCGCTCCACGCCATTCTCCTTACGGCCTACAAGTCGCAACAACCCATACGACAGCAGTGTCGTCATGCGAGTTATAGGATAGAGCAGAATATAGAAGAAATACATCACCGGCGAGAGGTAGCGATAGAAGAAATTGGCATTGTTTCTAAATACCGACTTTGGCAAATACTCACCAAGAAAGATGATGATAATGGTAGGAATTATCGTTTCGAGAAGTATCGAGCCCTCCTGCACCGCCACCCAACCAAGTAGGCGCGCAATCTCTCGCAGTACTACCGACAAGCACATCGAATAGACCACGAGGGCGATATTGTTACCAACGAGAATGGTCGTAATATACTCGCTTTGATTGCGAGAGAAGAGTCCTGCAATATAGTCGAAAATGCGACTCTGCTTGCGATCAATCTCCAAGCGAAGGCGGTTATTATTCAAGAAGGCAATCTCCATACCAGAGAAGAATGCCGACAAGACAAGCGTTACAAGCGCCAACAATAGCGATAAATAGATGTTACTCATAAAATCCCCCCGCTTATCTTTTATCACTTGCGCTATTAAACCTCGGCGCACCATCCAACTTCTTGGAAGGTAGAGGCTCTCGGCTCTCTACAAGACGCAACTCTGGGCGTGCTCGACCACTTGATGTTTGCGGTACCTTCGAAATAGGTTTTGGAGCCACATTTTGAGGTTCGGCAGATGGTTTTGGTTTGGTCTCCGTAGCCGCCTCGCTCTGCGCACCCTCCGAAGAGTTATTGCGCAACTGCTCGGTATCTACCTGCATCTTACCCTTCCATCTACGGAAGCGAGGTTCATTCATCTCCTCATCCGACTCAAAGCCCTCGCCTATAACCTCGTCTGTGTCGGTTACAAGTCTTGTATCGACATTTGAGTAGATGCGCTTGGTGATGGAGTTCCAGAATATCTGCTGGGTATAGAGGCGAGTACCATCGTGCTTTGTAATTACCACATCGCCCTTTGCCTCCCACAACTTACGCTTCTCGTAGTAGATGGCGTAGTTCGCCACCAGCACCGAATTTATAGTCGTAAGCGAGTCATCCTGATAGGTTGTAATCGAGATACCTTTACGAAACTCTCGATATGGATCACGCCCCAACATATAACCTTCGAGCAGAGGCGTAGAGAAGAGATAGGACTTGCGCCCATTCTCCGACATAATGATTGTGAGGTTCTCGCTCTCCTCTGTTTTGATTGTGTCGAGCGACTCCTCCGTTGCAGCAGACTTTGTCTTGCACGAGAATAGCACAATAGCACTTCCCAAAACGAGAAGTGCTACCATAGCCACCCTATATGCTCTTTTTATCATAGTCTGACGCAGCAACTATATTACTGGGCACGGAAGCGCACCTGAGTAGTCATACCCTTAACCAAACCGCAATTTACGGTGTAGGTCGAACCCTCCTTCAACTCTGCAAAGAAGCACTCCTCGGCTGTTGGGAATACCGCACGGTAACTATTAGCCAAGTTCTTAGCGTTAGCAGCAGTTGCAGCATCGGTAACCTCCAACAATGGAAGAGCCTTCTGGATGTAGTCGTAAGCCACCCAATATACCGAGTGCTTTGCCAACTCTGTCGAGCAATCCTTCGAGCCAGCAACAAAGCACTGTGCCAAGAAGTAGAGAGCCAAACCATCGTCGTCAGTCTCATCGATATTAATCGAGTCGGTCAACGCCTTAACTGCTACTGCGTAGTTGTTTGCAGCCATTTCGAGAATACCGATACGAACCAATAACTTCTCGCGCTCCTCGGCTACGCTCTCGTTGAGCAACGCCTCACGAAGGTAGTGCTTAGCCTTGTCGAAATCCTTTCTATTCTGGAACAACTGCGCCAACAACATTGCAGTGCTTGTCTGCGGCTTTGCAGCGTAGAACAACTCACCAACCGAGAGGTAGTAGTCGCTCTCGCAGTTAGCCTTGGTCATCAACTGGAATACATGCGACAAGAGCGCCTCATTAGTAGGCTCTGCTGCGATTTTAGCCTCGTAAATCTTCTGCAAGTTCTCGCACGAAGCCGCACCACTTGCACCAAAGCAGGTATCAAACTGCTTCTTGAACTCCAACTGTGTCTCATCGAGATTTGCGAAGTACTTCGAGTTTGCATCGTATGCATTAACTATGGTCATTGCATCCACGATGTCGTTCTGATAGTCATCACACAAGTTCTTGAAGTAGATAGCCACCAACTCCGGATTTGCTGTACCGTTAGCCTCAACCTGTGCTGCAATAGCAGCCTCGAAATCGGCACGAATACCCTCACGATCACCCTCACGATAGGTCAAGTGCTCACGAGCCTTGCGTTCGAGGATGTAGACCTTGCCTCGCTTTGGATGCGCACCGAAGTACTCCAAGCGGAGGTCATAGAGGTGCAACAACGAGTCTACATATACATTCTTCTCTGACAACGACTTTGCACGATTAATCTTGTGCTTGTAGAGGCTGATACCATTTGCAAAAGTGTTCTCCGAAGCACCAGGGCAACGCTGCAACAACTGCTGCAAATACATTGCTGCCTGATTGAAGTTTCTGGCAGCGAGTTCATCCTTCAAGAAGTTGCTTGCCGAAATGTTCTCCTTACGCTGCTCTACGGTCTCGCCCCACTTTGCGAACTGTGGACCGCTGAAATCCTGCGCCGAAGCGCTGCTTGCGACAATCGCAAATGCCAATCCAAGAAATAATTTTACTGCTTTCATAACCTTTTATCTTATTATTTATTTTGCTTTTCAATTAATCATACTTTGGTCTTACAAACCAATAGTCCTCACCAAAGAGCGAGAAGCCAACACCCACCTTAAAGTAGTCCTGTCTTATCATTCCAACCTTCGGAGCAGTGCTCATCAACGAGTTGAGTGCGCCTCGCACGCCATACTCCAAGCAGAGATCCACACTCGATGTTCCCATAAACTTCAACGGGAAGCCAAAACCTGCCGTAACAGCGAACTGGTGCATATCGCAACCATTATACTGCTGGTAGTAGTTGCTATATCTGAATCCTGCACGATAGGCAATTCGCTTCAAATAATTTCGCACATCGAAACGATTTGGAGTGTACGAAAATCCCACCTTTGCAGCGTGAGTATCCACATACTTCACCGTCATACTATTGTTCATACTCTCCTCGAAACGGCCATTGTTGCCATTACCCCACGCCTGAAACTCATACTCGGCAATTGTAGAGATTTTCGAGTTTTGATACATCGCTCCAACCTTCACGCTGTGAGGCAACTGCATCTGCGACACTGCCGACTCGTGGAACACCTCTGTCTCGTAGGTATTATTCAGCACCAAATGCTTGACAACCTTCGGACGCAGGCCTCCACCATAGTCATAAGTGGCACCCAAAGTGAGGATTTGCTTCTCGGTGAGTATTGCGTTCCACTGCAAACCCACTTGGAACTTAAAGTTCGAGATTGCATACTCATTTTCGCCAATTACCGACAAGTAGTCGCCATTGCCTACGATATTGTTATCTACGGTCGAGGTATAGTTGTGAACAATTCTACCCCAATAGTACTTTGCTGCAACACCAATAGAGAAGTTCTTGAATGGCTCCCAGCCGACACCGAGTTTAACCTCGGTAACATCGCCATCACCCGAATAGGTGTAAGATGCAGAGCCGACATTTCCAAGTATCTCATCGCCCATCTCCAAAAGCGACATCTTGTAACCCACACTGCTATATGGCATCAAACTCAAACCCATTCCCAAGCCCTTAACCAATGGAAATTGAACTGCTATCTCGTGGATATTAACCGAATTCTTGCCATTCTTGGCAATTCCGGTATATTTCTCGCCACTATACTGCTTCTGTCTATTCTGCAAGAAGTTGCCCTCCATACCGACATTGAACAAGAAACTCTTTGGTGCAGTTGCGCTATAACCCGCAGGGTTTACAATGTTTGGTGCTTGTGTCGAGCGCCAAGCAACACCCGCTCCACCCATAGCACGCATCTGGGCAGTACCTATGGTTTGCAACTCTCCAATACCGAACATTGTGTATGGCGAGTATGCTGTAACAGCGGCGCCACCCTGTGCCGAGAGTTTGTCTGCGCCGAATAGAATAAACGCCACCGCAAATAGGGCAATGCGCAAATAATTATATATTGTTTTTCGATACATTGTACTCTAAAATGTTGTTCAATCCCGTAAACATAAGTTTACGAGGTGCAAATATCGCATTTTTAATTCGATTAACAAAACTTTCTGCATCGCCACCGCAAAAAATTATGCTTTTTTTATGGTTTTCTGTCGAAATATGCTCCACATACCCCTCTATTTCATAGAGGACACCCTGCATTACGCCCTGTTCGATGGCTTCAACAGTCGAATTTCCAAAAGTTCCATTCGGCTCGGTAGCCTGGCATAATGGCAAAGCAGCGGTGTAGTCGTGCAGTGCCTTGAAACGCATCGCTACACCGAGCGAGATATTACCCCCTTTGAAGACTCCGTTTTCGACAATATCGTAGGTTATGGCGCTGCCCATATCGACAATGAGTGCGTTCTCTATTCCCATCTCGCAAACAACCCCTACCGCCACTGCAATACGGTCAGCACCAAGGGTTTGACGAGAAGAATACTCTATTTCGATTGGCACTTCGGTAAGCGATGAGAAGTGCAACACTTTCGCTATCTCCGAGCGTAGTTTTTCGCAAATCTTCTCCGCCCCACCACGAGTCGAAGCGACAATCGCCTTGTCAATCGAGAATTGCTCTTTCAACTCGGCAACCTTTGCCAGATCAAATTCGGGCGCACTCGCCTCGAAAAGCACCTCGCTTTTATCCATAACGGCAATTTTGCACAAACTATTGCCCTCGTCTACGATTAAATTTGCCATATCCCTTTTAGTTAAGAGTTGAAAAATAAATTTTTCTTCACTGCTCCGCCTCGGCATAGTTCGAACAAAGTTCGACTCTGCCCTCGGCTTAATAGCAGCGGTGAGAGTTGAGAGATTATAATGATTTTAAGATTTCTACTGCCGAAGCAACACTTTCGACCTTGCGCACCGTCATCTGCAACTTGCCCTCACGCTGCTTCAACACAAAGCGGTCGGGTTGTGCAGTGATTTTGCGTAGCAACTCCATAAAGACTTCGCTACGATAGTATGGCGATTTGTCATCGCCCACAAAGCGGACAATCATCAAGCCATTTTTCACCTTCACACGCTCCATTCCAAGGCGCATAGCCTCCCAGCGCAAACGCACAGCATTCATCAACTCCTTGGCAGCCTGTGGCATCTTACCAAACCTATCCTCCAACTCCGACTCCAACTTCACGAGCGACACCTCGTCTGTCATTGCATCAATTCGGCGATAGAGTTTCAGACGCTCCGCCTGCTGACGAACATACTCCTCTGGCAACTCCGCCTCAACCGAGAGTTCGAGCGTTACATCATCCACATAACGCATCTCCTCGACCACCGTCTGCTCCTCATTGCTCAACCCTGCAACATCCAAGCCTTCGGCACGCAACTCGGCAATAGCCTCGTTCAAGATTTTCTGATAGGTTTCGAAGCCTATATTTGCAATAAAGCCACTCTGCTCCGCACCGAGCAGATTACCCGCACCACGAATATCCAAATCCTGCATTGCGATATTGAAGCCCGAACCCAAGTCCGAAAACTCCTCAATCGCTCGCAGTCTACGCCTTGCATCGCTCGACAACATCTCGTCAGGGCGTGAGAGCAGGTAGCAGTACGCCTTTCTATCACTTCGTCCCACACGACCACGCAACTGGTGCAGATTGCTCAAACCAAAGCGGTCAGCGTTGTTGATGATTATCGTATTTACATTCGGAATATCCACTCCACTCTCCACAATCGAGGTCGCAACCAAAATATCGAAGTCGTGGTAGATAAAATCCATAATCGTTTTTTCGAGTTCGGCAGGCTTCATCTGTCCGTGCGCAACAGCCACACGAGCATCAGGGCACAAGCGCATAAGCATACCCTTGATTGTCATCAAGTCCTCCACTCGGTTGTGGATAAAGTAGACCTGACCATCTCTCTGCAACTCCGCCTCGACAACCTCCTTGACCAACTCCTCCGAGAAGGTGTGCGACTCGGTCTGGATAGGTCGACGGTTTGGTGGCGGAGTCGAGATAATAGACAAATCTCGTGAGCCCATCAGCGAGAACTGCAAAGTACGAGGTATCGGTGTAGCGGTCAGCGTCAGCGTATCGACACTCACACGCAACTGCGTCAATTTCTCCTTTGCAGCAACTCCAAATCGCTGTTCCTCATCGATAATCAACAAACCGAGGTCGTTAAACTCAACCCCCTTGCCGAGCATCTTGTGCGTACCGATAAGGATGTCGATTTTGCCCGATTTTAGTTCCTCCAAAATGCGAGATGTATCCTTTGCGCTCTTGGTGCGGTTGAGATACTCTATCGTTACGGGGAACTCTCGCAGACGGCTCTGGAACGAGCGATAGTGTTGCAATGCCAAAATCGTAGTAGGCACCAGCACCGCCACCTGTTTGCCATCGGTTGCCGCCTTGAATGCTGCACGAATTG
>JAGCLL010000206.1 GCA_017647025.1 Alistipes sp.
CTCGTAGTCCTTCGCCTTAAACGCCTCGTAAGAGTAAGGCTCGCCAGCATACTTCATAATACGCTTAACCATCGACTCACGAGAGATTGCGTTGTAGTAGGCAATGTTGTTGTTCATACAGCTTGTAGCCTCCGAACGGAACACCCCACGGGTGTGCAAATCTGCTCCCTCATAGACATCAACTACATTCGAGTACTGCGGATCGTAAATCATATGCGACCAAGGCACCTCCTGCATACTACCCGAAAGTGAAATGTTGGTATAGAAGCCGTAAGACTTCATTGCGTTGATAGCATCGGTGTGACCACAGCAGATACAGCCGCAAGACTGGATAAATGCGTTGTGGTAGATATACTCGTCTGCCAACTTACCAAAGCCGTGACCACCAGCCTCGTGGTGAACAAGTCCCTGGAAGTCGTATGGTGCAGGGTCGGTACTCATTGGCACAAGTGCCACAGCCGAGCCATCGCCCCACATATAGCACAAGCCGCTATACTCGTTGCTGTTCTCAACCAAGATAACGAGCGTATTGCTTACATTGTCGTTGATAGGAGCAACGCACGCACCTGCAAATACGGTTTCGAAGTTAGGCGAAACACCCTCATTCAAGGTGTACTGCGAGCCGAAACGAGCCTCACGAATAGTATTGACCGTACCCATACCACTATCGGCTGACATACCGAATACGGTATAGACATTGAAGTAGTCCTTGTAGGTCACATAAGGCTCAATATCGAAGAAGTAGTTATAAGCGTCTTGCATAGCCTTCAGATACTTGCCCTCAGCAATATCCTTTGCATCGAAGCAATCACCCATAATCACGATATTTACGCCATTGCCTACGCCCTTAGTCTGATGAGTATAGAGGTCGCCATCGCCATACTGGTAGTCATACTGCTCGACTGTCATCTTTGTGCGATAGTCCTTGCCATCGAGCAAGAATACCACCTCGCCACCACGACCTGCGTGGGTGCTCTCGATAACCGTACCATTTGAGTTAACTGTACCAGTCTTGAATGTACCGACATCGCCAACAGCCATTTCGTTTACGGTGATAGTTACATCAACCTTACCTACACCGCTTGAAGGGGTAACAGTTACCCACTCTGGTGCAGACTCGACCGACCACGCCTCGCCCGCAGGAGCACGCATCACAAAGGTCTTTGAGTGCTGCTTGTTGAGCGTGCGGAGCAGGTTGCGAGAGATTGAGAACTCACGGTGAGCAGCAATGCGTTTGAACTCGCTCCAACCCGATGCAAACTGATATTTCTTAATAGACTCCTCCGGTACCTCAATAGTGAAATTGTCTTTTGCTATGCCATTGAAAGAGTTAGATGCAATAGTAGGCGGATTCTTTGCTTTGCTGACAATCGAAGATACATAGAAGCAGTCTGCAAATGCCGAGGACTCAATAACCTCTACATCCTTATGGAGTACGATACCCTCAATATTCTTACAACCACTAAATAACGAAGAAGGGATAGCCACAATATTTTCTGGAATCTCAACGATGCCGCTTAATCGCCAGCAGCCGCTAAACGCTGATGAACCAAGCGAAATCAACTCCTTTGGAAGGATTAGAGTGCCATTGAATTCGTTATTTGCAAACGCTCCGTTACCGATTGTTGTAACGGTAGAAGGAATATTCAACTCACCCTTGAATCCTGCTTCATCGAATGCATCTCCTCCTATTTCAGTTAAACCCATTGGAAGGGTTAAGTTGCCCGTGAAATTACACCACATAAAGGCTCTATATGGGATTGTTTTTATTCCACTAGGAATAATTAATGAGCCAGTTAATGACATGTTGCGATTCCAATTTCCAAAAGCACCTTCGCCAATATACTCCAAAACCTCTGGTAATACAAGATTACCCTTGATAGCAGAACTCCAGAATGCGTGTTGTCCAATGCGCTTCAAAGAGTGAGGTAATGAAATCTCGCACATCAATGACTTGCAGTTTTCAAATGCATAGTGTCCAATCTCCTCCAAAGTAGATGGGAACTGAACATTAGTAATCTTTGTGCCTTTGAAACCCGTTACATACTTCAAACCCTCTGGCAATTGAAGAGTGCCTGTAAGCGAAGTTTCTGAGAATGCACTGCTCTCAATGCGCTCCAACTTGTCAGGAAGCACGCACTTGATAAGTGTTGTTTTACCACTAAATGCGCTTACCGGAATCTGATAAATACCATCAATCTTACTCTCCACCTCTTTGAGGTTAAGGCGCATAAGCGAGGTCATCTTATCTCGCATAAAGGTGTAGTCGGCTTTGCCAATCTCGCCCGTAAGTTTCAAGTTCTTAATAGCCGTAACATCCATCTCCAAGCGGTCAACCATAGTCTTCTCCAAACGACCAGCCTCAGGATTGTGTACAACTACATACTCACGAGCATCGTCCTGGTGCGAAGCGTTATCCGCCTCCCACGGTGTGATGCTCACGCCCACCAACTCAACCTCGTACTCGCCCGTAGCAGCAGACTTCTTAACATTCATATCGAAGTTGGTAATCTTGCCCGGAAGGTACTCGGTAGCCTCTTCACGAGCGTAGTGGCGTGGGCGACCATCGATAGTAAGCACCAAGACACTCTTGCCCGCCTCGACAGTCTGCGGAACAACGATAGCACGGAAGTCGCCACCATCCTCGACAGGGATAATGCCGTCGAGTGGCACATCGCCCACAGGAGTAACCACGCCCGTAGCGAGGTTGATGGTCGATTTGCGGATAGTGTTGGTAACCAAAACCTCCTTCTTCACGGCTGCGAACTCAGCCTCGCTCTCCCAGCCTTCGCCCTGGATAAAGCGAACACGAGCAGACGACATCTTGTGGTTGAATCTCAATTTGATCTTCGACTCGGTAGGGGTTACGCCCTGAACATTCGCCCAGAGGAAATCCGAAGCCTCGTAAGCCGCCATCTTGCCGTGCTCGGCAGGGGTGCGCTGATCCTTCGCCACCTCGAACGGATACTCCTCGATAGAGGTTGGTGTGGCATAAGGATAGTAGCCGTAGAAATCGACCTTGGTGTCGTTGTCCTTGTAGTAGATGTCATACTCCGACACCCACGAGCCATCTTCGCCCAAGGTAAACTTCACATTGTCCGCTTGGTTATCCTCTACCAAGAGGTTTCCTGGCTGCTCGCCCTCGTAGTTCACGAGATAGAGGCCGACAACATCGCCTGCGCAGAAACCACTGTCATCAACACGAGTAGCATCCTGTTGGTCAATGTTGTTTTCAATTTGCACCTTGTGCAATCCATTGACATCGGGATTTGGAGTTACCAAATCGATGTCGGGAGCAACGCAACTCGTCACTGCAAGCAGCGTCGCCACAATCGAAAAGTTGAGTAACTTTTTCATCATAGTTTAATTTATAATAGTTGTGTGTTAGATTTCTCCTTCTACATTTTCGCCGTCGCCCCAACCACCGACACCCATACCCGTGCCGTTTGATGGAAGCGTAAGCTCTCGTGTGAGAGTCTTGTATTTATTGCGGTTGAAGACAATCTCGCTATCCACATCGTAGGTCTGCGTACCACCGTAATAGCCCTTTACCGTAACGGAGATACCCTGCGAAGCGGTAAATGGTGGCAATACAATCCAAAAGGCTGTTGCTGTGTCTGCCGTCTTGCCGATTGTTACGCCGCTCTCGCTTTTGAGGGTTACAGTCGGGGTTGTGCCGACCATTTCGGTGGTCGGAACATCGCTATATGCGGGCGTGATGTAGGCCTTGCCTGCCAACGCTTCGCCTCCCTTTGCGGTGATAGCAATAGACTCCACGGTTTGGTCTGTGCCATAGAGTTTTACAAGAAGATAGCTGCCCACATTGCGGAAAGTAAGGTCGTAATCATCTACACTCTGCGTTGCGGCAACCATAACATTTGCGCCAAGTCCGACAGAGCCAACAGCATAATTCTGCTGGGCAGGGAAGGTGTAGGTTATAACGCCCGACTCGGAGAGCTTGGTCGCCGAGTTGTAAGGATAGATAGCGTAGTGGCGATCCACCTCGTTGCCTGTGCCGAAACCGGCCTTAACATAGTCAAAATCGCCAGCATTATCGCCAGTTTCGCCCAGGAATTTATACTGCTTATTGCGGGTTGTACCCTCGAAAATTGTAATTCTGTCGTCAGCAGTCCAGCGAAGCAGAATATCCTCGGTAAGATAAGTTCGTGACTCCACGCTCTCGATATTTGCGTGAAATCTGTGATTCTCGGTGTCGATGGTCGGGGTTGTACTCTCCATCGCACTACACGACATCAAAAATAGAAACGGAACTAAAAAAGTCTTCTTCATCTGATTTGTGGTTTTAGAGTTCTCCATCATATTCTGGGCTTTCGAGCGAACCGACATAGCCTCGCTCGGCTACGATATTGAGAGTTTCAACAAGAGGAGAGTTGTAGCTGCTCTTGTTGTTTAAGTTGCAAAGTCTATCCATAGTACGAAATTGTTTTTTCTCTATCCGCACCTCGATAGTGGTATGTTAATTGTTTGCACAAACAGAAAGCGTGGTGCTGAAAACTTATTTTAGCAAATGAGGTCGTAGGAATAACCCGTGAAATAAAATAAGCAACAGCCTCACGCCTATACCCCATTGCAGGGTATGACGCAAGGAAATGTCCGCCTACTCTCTTTCACTTCTAGAACTTCCTACATTCCATTTGCGAGAATAAACTTACACTTTCCGCGTAATATGTTATTACAAAGGTAATAACTTTTTTCGCAGATTGTTCAGTTTTGCCGACATTTTTTGCTGTTGCCTTATAAAATAGATATTAAAGAACGAGGTTTTCGAAGTGCAAAGTTCAGTAAAACATTCCCAAAAATCAATATTGAAACAAAAGTTTGTTATTTACAAATTGGAAAGATATGTGAAGGTTGGTTGTACTAATTGTTACACTGACAAATAGATTGTATGTGAGAATGGTGTGAGTGAATATGCAAATAGTGGTGGAATGCTTTAACTAATTGTGCATCTCCACGACTTTCCTCATCTCGCCGGAATCACAAACTTGAGGAGCAGAGATTTCTGCTCCTTTTTCTGTATCAAGATGTTAGCCGATGTCGGGACATTAGGCACAGATCCAGCCAAATTCTGCGGGTTACGCATTTTGCAATCCGATAAAATCGGGTGAAATTCGATGCAATTCTCCTCTCCCGACAATTCCAATCCCAAGTAACCCTATGTTTGATAACTCTTGACAAACAGCAAAAAAGAGAAAAAGCCGAAACTTTTTCTCTCTGTCCTATAATCGCAGCCTCTATTGCTCCGCCATCTTGCGACCGGCATCGTAGGCTCGTTGCAAGTCCTCCTCCCAATGGGCATCGCGCCAAGCGTGCTTTGCCTCCTCGGAGAAGCTGCCGAGTTCGTAATTGTCGTATTTTGCCACCTGACAGGTGTTGTAGCCGATGATGCGCTCGGGCTCGCCAAGTGCCGTTGTGAGGCACCACTCCATTGTGCCGAAATGGTTGCTGTTGTTGCGCTCGGGCAGACCGTTCATCGTCTCGACAAGCACCACAGGCATACGCTTCGGCGCGGTCAGACTGTAATCGTTGTACGAGAGCCAGGGGAACGTCAGACGCTCCAAGAAGGCTCGCATCTTGCCCGTAACCTCGCCAAAATAGATGGGCGAGCCAAGCACTAAACCGTCCGCCTCGGCAATCTCGTCTAAGAGGGGCAAGAGCGCATCCTGAAAGCGGCAAATGTTCGATGCTTTGCCTTTGAGTTTGCAAGCCATACACGACATACAACCCTTATAATCAATGTCGTAGAGTCGCACGCTCTTAACCTCAATGCCCTCGCCAACCGACTTTGCACCCTCGGCAAATCGCTGCAATAGCTGTGCTGTGTTCATATTTTTTCGCGGACCACCATCCACAATCACAATCTTTTTCATATCGCTCTATTTTTTATTCCGAATAGTTCAAGATGTATGCCACGCAATGTATCATACACCCGTAAACCAATGGCTGTAAAAGGAGGTTGATCATGGTTGTTTCATTATTTATGTGACTGGATATACTGAAGCATTATCTTAACCTCTCTTTCCATGTTTGGGATTTTATATTTCTGATAGTTTTCGAAATCAGCATGGAATACTACAATATACATGTTACCTATTGGGATATTGTAATTATTTTCAAGAATGTACTTATATAAATTCTGTTGAAGAGCATAATGATAGAAGCTTATATCTGGAACATTGTGAAGTCCGTTAATGCCATTTCTCCAAATCCGTTCATCTGGCGAAGCTTTTCTACTTCTTTTCCAGTCATAGATATCATAACAGCCATTTCTATTTTTGCATAGCAAATCAATAGTGCCCGCCATTTTTAGTTCTAAATCACAAATGCGCCATTCCGTTCTGAATGGTGTAATAGAGTCATGATCACGAATAAAGTCCTTAAAGAATTGTAGTTCCCTTTCAATAGACACCTCCTTGTCAATGTTAACAAAATCGCCGTTATAGACAAAATGAGTATTGTGTATAGGTGTGCCATTTTGAAAATAACTTTCAATTTGAGAGTGCATAAATGTTCCTATCTCTCTTGATTCAGCTCCTCTGCACTCCCATTCTTCAAGTATTGCGCATTGATCAATATTATCTCGCAATGCAATTTGTTGTGAAATGCTAATGGCATCAAATGGAGCAAAGAAATAGTTGACAATATCACTTATAGGTGTAAGATATATTTTCCCATCATACAAATAAATATGCTCTCGTGGCTCAAACTGTAATTTTGCATCTTGAAAAAATGTAATAGCCGAATTGTCTATATTTTTTTGTTCAGAGGAAGGTATATCAAATGGCTTTATTTTCTTTGCTGCTTGTTTTTCTAATTCTGTTTGAGATTGTTTTTCCTTTCTTAAATCGTGCTCCTTTACTCCAAATTCGTGATTAAGAAGATTCTCTCGGTATCTTCTCGCAATCATCTTTTTGGCATCAACTTCCGTCCATCGTCTATCTGGTGTAGGGCGTTTACTTAACCTATCAGTCTTAAAATCTGGATCTACTTTCTTAATGAGTGTGTGTATATAACTAATACACAATTCTGGCTCCGTATATATTTGTTTTTCAGAAAATCGCACGACAAGCCAGCCTAAATGCGATAGATACTTATCTCTAAAATCATCACCACATCCGATATAATGAATAGGACACTTATCCCACCCTCCATATGGCTCGTCTATTTCTATATCGATTCTAATTCCATATTTGTTATTGATTTCTATGATAGATATGTCTGGCTCATAAGGGTGAATGTTATTATCAACGAGTATGGACACATCCCCCAATACTTGATAATTTTCATTGGTTTTTAATGATAATCGTAGTTGTTGCTCAAAATCAACCTCAGTATAACCTCTTAACTCAACCTTTTGTCTTCTATATGGATAGACAATTGTGCTCTTCTTCGGTGCTGTATAATAGCAATAGTAATTTATATCTTGTTTTGTTCTTAGGGTATAGTTTGTGTATACTAATTCCTGCTCAGGGATAATGCCACTCTTATACTCTTCTTCAATTCTATGAATACCACGATTTAACCATTGTTTATGCTTGGGTGGAATTTCTGAGTCGTTTAATATTTTTGTTATGTGGCCATTATATATTTTTGTATCCCCATCTTTTATAATCTTATCTTTTGCTTGTTTAACCAAATTAAAAACCTCTGTATCAATCTCTGTTGTGGCTTGATTTATCAGATCTTTACACTCCTTTATACACTTTGTATACATAGAATGGTTGCCTATCTCTTTTTGTATACTATCGAGTTTTCTACTTGCTGTTACGATTTGTTTTTTTGAGATATGTATTGTTATATCATTAAGCGTAGATTCTATATTCTTTTGTTTCTCTTTTTTATAATAGATATATATTACAGCCACTAGTGCCAACATTGCACATACACAGATATAATATGAATTGTTTGGTTGTTCAATTGATTCTACATTGACAGATGTGCCAATATGGTTAAGACTATCTACTATTGGATGCTTGCCCGTAACTAAAACAGCATTATTAGAATTATTAATATTAAAACAATAAGTTAGTACTAATAATATTATTCGAACAATCATAACACTTGCTATTAAAGAATTTACACCTTCAAAGTTACGAATAATCTCAAAACAAAAAGAGAAAAAGCCGAAACTTTTTCTCTCTACTCCTCTTTATAAACCTCAAAACCGCACCTCCAACCACGAAATAACAAAAAACGATGATTTAATCGCAAATTTTTACTACCTTTATACAAAATTTCAACTACTATGGCTAAACTCAATACTGCAGATATCGGTTTTGAAGATCAGATTTGGAAGGCGGCGGATAAGATGCGCGGCAACATTGACGCTTCGGAGTATAAATCCGTGGTGCTTGGTCTTATCTTTTTGAAGTATATTTCGGATAAGTTCGAGGCTCGTTACGAGGAGCTCATAAACGAGGGCGAGGGCTTCGAGGAGGATAAGGACGAGTACACCGCAGAGAACATCTTCTATGTCCCTACTGACGCTCGTTGGTCGGTCATTGCTGCGGCGGCCCACACCCCCGAGATTGGCACTACTATCGACAACGCTATGCGTGCTATCGAGAAGGAGAATCGCCGCCTGAAAGATATTCTGCCCAAAAACTTTGCTCGCCCCGAGCTCGACAAACGCCGCTTGGGCGATGTGGTCGATTTGTTTACCAATATCAAGATGCACGAGCACGGCGACTCGAAGGATATCCTCGGTCGTGCCTACGAGTACTGCCTCTCGAAATTTGCCGAGGCGGAGGGCAAGCTGGCGGGCGAATTCTACACCCCTGCCTGCATCGTCAAGACACTTGTCAATGTCTTGGAACCCTACGCTGGTCGTGTCTATGACCCTTGCTGCGGCTCGGGCGGTATGTTTGTGCAGTCGGCAAAGTTTATCGAAAGCCACGCCGGCAATATCAACCAAATCTCGGTCTATGGTCAGGACTCCAACCCTACCACTTGGAAGATGGCGCAGATGAACTTGGCTATTCGTGGCATCGAGGCAGACCTCGGACAGTATAACGCCGACACCTTCTTTGGCGATTGCCACCCAACCTTGAAGGCTGATTTTGTCTTGGCTAACCCGCCATTCAACCTCTCCGACTGGGGTGCAGATAAACTCGCTGACGATGTGCGCTGGAAGTTCGGCACACCGCCTAATGGCAACGCCAACTTTGCGTGGATTCAGCACATTATCCACCACCTTGCACCTGCGGGTAAGGCGGGCGTTGTGCTTGCCAATGGCTCGCTGTCGAGTCAGAGCGGTGGCGAGGGCGATATTCGCCGTCGATTGGTCGAGGCTGACTTGGTCGATTGCATCGTGGCTATGCCTTCGCAGTTGTTCTACACTACACAGATACCCGTTTCGATTTGGTTTTTCAATAAGGCGAAGAAGCAGAAGGGCAAGACCCTGTTTATCGATGCCCGCAACCTCGGCACTATGGTTACCCGCAAACTGCGTGAATTGACCGATGGCGCCCAGGGCGATATTATGCGTATTGCCAATACCTATAAGGCATTTGCCGAGGGTACACTCGCCGATGAAAAGGGTTTCTGCGCTGTGGTGGATATTCAGAAGATTGCGGAGCAGGACTTTATCCTCACTCCGGGCCGCTATGTAGGCATTGCCGAGCAGGAGCAGGACGCCGAACCATTCGAGGAGAAGATGCAGCGCCTTACGGGCGAACTCGCCACCCTTTTTGAGCAGTCGCACACCCTCGAAACCGAAATCAAAAAACAACTCGAAAGTATTGGGTATAAATTGTAGGGGGATATGAAGTTTTCAAAGGAAGAAAAAGAGATAGTAAAAGTAATGGTACAATATGAGAACCGAGGGTGGAATCTCGCATCGGTTCTTAATCATTGTCATTTGTTGGAAAAACACGGAATTGGAATTGTTAACGCAGACAATGCCGACTTGGTATGTTTAAGAAAAGACTTATATCCTGACTATTTCGGGAATAGGGGCAAGGCTTATATAGACATATTTATCGACCTCATGAAAAAACTTATTGAAAATGGAGATTTTATGTGTAGTGGAGGCTTTCGCTCTGATCCATTGGTTATCGGCTCTGTCCATTCTGAATGGAAAAAGATTGGCGTTATTGCAGTTAATAGCACCGAAACAATTATTTTAGAGGGCCCATTTAAAGGGTGGTATGGAGCGGATAGAGAAGAAAAGTATTGGATATACGATATGTGGAAAAATCAATTATCGTCCATAGACAGATTTTTATACTCCAATTATTACATAAGCGAAGAACTCAAAGACCTTGTAAAGAACAATTTTAAGACCGATGAGGAGATAAGATTTGCCAAACAGCAATTGATAACTTGGGTTTCTATCGGGGTTTCGGCATTACTTGGAGTTTTAGGAATTATATTTTGATTATGTGTACTTGGGGACTTGAAGAATGGGGCGATATTGCCAATATCGTGATAGCCGTTGCATCGGTTGCGACTGCTATTGTAACGACTATTGTGTTATGTAAACAATTCTGTTTGCAATGTAAGCAGAATGAAGATAATCGCTTGGAGCATCAGCCTATATTCGAATTTGAGCAAAACGATGATGCCTTTATCATCTATGCAAAAGGAGCTTCTATGGCAGCACCCGCAAAGATAGAGATAACATCGGTTATTGCTATGGAGCCAGCAAAGGCGACTATGGAGAATGGTCGTTATTATCGTTATGGAGTAACTATTCCATATAAAAACTATCGCAGTATAGACCGTACCTATAATTTATCCGGTAAACTTATAGAGTGTCGCTATGCCGATACTGATATGTTGTTCAAATTAACAAATTTAGTGAAAGGATTAGAGCGTCAGATAAAGCATCCTTTATATTTTGGTATTGTTGCCGAAGACCTACCTGTTTATGCCTCCGATTTGATAAAAATCGAGTATATGGATATGTACAAGGCAAAGAGAACTATATACTATTTCAATTTGCAAGAGATTCCAAAGTGGCTTTATGAAGAGATGCAAAAAGAGTTGCAAGACCACCCATTTGGACCTTACGACATTTCAGAGTTGAGTGTTGATGGCATAATCAAAGAAGTTTTAAAATTTAGGCATCGTTTGCCATATAATGCTTAAAATATATGAGTATTGAGTGGAAAACATATAAAATTGGGGATATCATTGATGAAATAGCAATGGGACCATTTGGCTCCAATATAAAAGTTGATAATTTTATCGACTTTGGAGTCCCTGTTTTAAATGGTGCCAACTTGCAAGGCTTTAAGTTAAAAGAAGAATCTTTTAATTATGTATCTTCACAAAAGGCGGATAGCCTCGGGAAAGCCAATGCTTATCGAGGTGATATTGTAATTACTCATCGTGGCACATTGGGTCAAATCGTGTATATCCCTAACGATTCTAAATTTGATAGATATATTATTTCTCAAAGTCAGTTTAGAGTAAGACCGAATAGTCAATATGTACTACCTGAATATTTTGTGTATTACTTTCACACACGATTAGGTCAGCATAAGTTATTGATGAACGCCTCCCAAGTTGGCGTTCCTGCTTTGGCTCGTCCAACATCAACTTTTAAGGAGATAACGATATCGTTGCCTCCTTTGGAGGAGCAGAGGAGGATTGCGGGGATATTGGGTGCGATAGATGATAAAATCGAGAATAATCGCCGTATAAACACCAACCTCGAACTCCAAGCCCAAGCACTCTATACCCAATGGTTTGTCGATTTTGAGTTTCCAAACGAGGAGGGTAAGCC
>JAGCLL010000207.1 GCA_017647025.1 Alistipes sp.
GAGGTATCGTTGATGCCTGAGTTCGTAGGTAAGATTATCTTCTTGCAGAACTACGATATGGAGTTGGCTCGTCGTATGGTTCAGGGTGTTGATGTTTGGTTGAACACTCCAACTCGTCCATTGGAGGCTTCGGGTACTTCGGGCGAGAAGTGTGTGATGAATGGTGTTATGCAGTTCTCGGTACTCGACGGTTGGTGGGTTGAGGGCTACAAGGAGAATGGCGGTTGGGCTCTCCCTATGGAGCGTACCTTCGCTGACCAGGGCCACCAGGATGAACTCGATGCCGAGATGATTTACACCACTATCGAGGAGCAGATTGTACCTAAGTACTACGCTCGCAACGAGAAGGGTATCCCAACTGACTGGGTTGCTTCGGTTAAGAAGTGTATCTCGGATATCGCATCGAACTTCACTACAAACCGTATGCTTATCGACTACGAGGAGCGCTTCTACTACAAGTTGGCACAGCGCAAGAAGGAGGTTGTTTCGAACAACTATCTCCTCGCTCGTGAGATTGCTGCTTGGAAGCGTCGTGTTTCGGCTGCTTGGGATAGTGTTCGAGTTCTCGACTCACAGCGTGTTCGTGTAGACAAGGAGTCGATGATGATTGGTGAGAAGTATCACTTCGAGGTTAAGGTTGATGTTGCAACTCTCTCGCCAGAGGAGATTGGCGTTGAGTTGGTAGTGGCAAAGCAGATGGTAGGCCAGCAGGCTCCGGATGTAACCCTTACCGAGCAGTTGCAACTTGTAAATGTTGAGGGAACTCAGGCAACCTATGCACTCGATATTGCTCCTAATCGCACCGGTGCATTCGACCTTGCTTTGCGAGTTTATCCAAAGAACGAGCATCTTCCACACCGTATGGACTTTGCTCTCGTAAAATGGGCATAAGGAATCTGCTTAAACCTATTTGCGTTGTTCTTTAATACACTTTTACGGCTCTTTTCTCTTGGCTATCTCGTTACATAGCGCCACTATGCGCCTCGATAGTCAAGAGAAAATTACCGCAAAATTGAAGTTAAATAACTTTGCAAACAGATTTGCGCAGACTCCATTGAATGAGTTGTGTTTGGGTGGGGTAGTATACTGCGGATTTGCCACCTTGCTTGGCGAGTAAATCCCTAACGACTCTAACGCCCCTAACGACTCTAATAAGAAAACACATACATCAATACTGTTGAGCACAGCGATGCTCGGCAGTATTTGGTGTGTGATAACAAAAGAACTAAAAAGTTGACTATTTCGTTGCAATTTACAAGATAAAAGGTATTATTTATAAATTATTCCGATTTTCTTGGATAATTAAATGAAATTTTTATTAACTTTACGAAACGAAATCAAAATTTACAATAATACAAACTATGCCGGGACTAAAATTTGACAAGCGTGAACTTGGTAACTTGGAGTACTCGTTGCAGCGTGAGATGTTGGCTACCGACCGCCGAGGCGGTTATATGAGTACCACCATCGTAGGTTGTAATACTCGTAAGTACCACGGTTTGATTGTTGCTCCGATTGATATGAGCAACGAGGCTTATGTGTTGCTCTCGTCGCTCGACGAGACTATCGTGCAGCACGACCAGTCTTTCAACTTGGCTTTGCACCGCTTCCGTGGCGTGTATGAGCCTCGTGGACACAAGTATATCACCGATTTCGAGTATACTCCGTGTCCGACTATCACTTACCGTGTTGGTGGTGTGATTCTCCGCAAGGAGATTCTTTGGATTCACAAGCGCACTCAGATGATGATTCGCTATACGCTTGTGGATGCTCACTCCGAGACAACACTTCGTTTGCGACCTTTTCTCGCTTTCCGTAACAAGCACGAGTTGTCGAAGGCAAATATGTACGCCAATGTTCGTTCATACCCGGTTACTAATGGCGTGAAGAATCGCCTCTATGACGGTTTCCCTTGGTTGCATATGCAGTTGTCGAAGGCTGATGCCAAGTTTATTCCTGCTCCGGATTGGTACTATGATTTCGAGTATCAGAAGGAGATGGAGCGTGGCTACGAGGGACACGAGGATCTGCTCACTACTGGCTACTTCGAGATGAAGATTCAGAAGGGCGAGAGCATTATCTTCTCTGCTTCGGTAGATGAGATGCCTTCGGGTGCGGCTATTGTTGAGGCTTACGAGACTTCGGTTGCTCGTCGTACTCACAAAATCGATTTCGAGAGTTGCTTGCACCACTCGGCTCGTCAGTTTATCATTCGCCGTCCGGGCAACCGCACCGAGGTTATCGCAGGATACCCTTGGTATGGTGTAGATGGCCGTTCCACCTTTATCTCGTTGCCGGGTTTGACCTTGGAGCAGGGATATAAGGAGGATTGTATGGAGGTGCTCGACACGATGGTTGGCGATATGCACAATGGCGACTTCGCAGGTTCCGCTTCAGCAGAGGTTGCGGCAGATGCGCCACTCTGGTTCTTCTGGACATTGCAACAGTTGGAGTCGCACATCGGTGCGCAGGCAGTTTGGGAGAGGTATGGCGAGGCTATGAAGAGCATCTTGGCGGCCTATCGTCGTGGATTCTTTGGAGGTTGCGTAGCAATGCACACCAATGGACTTATCTGGGCTGCTCGTGAGGGTGTTGCTCTCACTTGGATGAATTGTTTGATGAATGGTCATCCGGTAACTCCTCGTGCAGGATATGCAGTGGAGGTGAACGCCTTGTGGTATAATGCAGTATCATACGCCTTGGCTTTGGCAAAGAAGATGGGCGACAAGGAGTTTGAGAAGGAGTGGAAGGCGCTCCCTGCTCAGATTAAGCAGTCGTTCCTCGATACTTTCTACCTCTCGAATGAGGGCTACTTGGCAGATTGCGTAGATATGCGTGAGAAGGATACCTCAATTCGTTGCAATCAGATTGTAGCGTGTGGTTTGAAGTACACAATGCTCGACGATGCGCAGGTTGTGAATGTGTTGATGACAGTGCGTCAACATCTGCTTACACCAGTTGGTCTTCGCTCGTTGTCGCCACTTCACCCAATGTTTGAGTCGACCTACAAGGAGAATCCAATTGAGCAGGAGGCAGCAAGCCGCAATGGTGCGGTGTGGGTATGGCCTTTGATGTTCTACATCGAGTGCGCATTGCGTCTTGATGGCGTTCGTTTCCTTCCACAGGCGGAGGAGATGTTGGGGGCCTTCGACGATCACATTCAGACCTACTGTATCGGCTCGGTTGCAGAGTATTATGATGCGAACCCTCCGTTTGCACCTCGTGGCGCAGTGTCGCAGGCTTGGAGTGTGGGAGGTTTGCTCTACATCAAGCAACTTATCGAGCAGTATAAGTCAAAGGCAAAGCGTGCAACCAAGGCGGCTACAAAGAGCGCTCCAAAGAGTGCAGCAAAGCGTACAGTAGCAAAAAAGAGTGTTAAGAAATAATAAAATATAAGTAAGATGAGGGTTTTAATGTTTGGTTGGGAGTTTCCTCCGCACATTGCGGGAGGACTCGGTACAGCCTGTTATGGAATGACCCGTGGATTGGCTCGTAACGATGTAGATGTTACATTCGTTATGCCTCGTGCTTCGGGCGATGAGGATGAGCGCTTTATTAAGGTGGTGAATGCCAGCGATATCGAGACCGTATTCGGAAATGTGAGTGGCGATTGTGCTGACATTATCGAGAAGATGTCGTTCATCCATGTGGACTCTAACCTCGTGCCATATCTCTCACCAGAGGATTACGAAACTTATCACGATGAGTTTGTAAAGACCGGAGAGAAGCGTTGGGAGACAAGCGATTTGTGGAGTCAGCGTTACACCTTCTCAGGTAAGTATGGTGCAAACCTTATGGAGGAGGTTGCTCGCTACGCTATTGTTGCTGCGCAGGTCGCAAAACAACTCGAAGGACAGTTCGATGTTATTCACGCACACGACTGGCTCACCTACTACGCAGGTATTGCTGCAAAGCGTGTATCGGGCAAGCCACTTGTAGTGCATATGCACGCTACCTCGTTTGACCGTTCGTCAAGCGACAATATCGATACTCGTGTATACGAGATTGAGCGTACTGGTATGGCTGCTGCTGACCGTGTAATTGCGGTGTCGAACTTGACTCGTAACATCTGTATCGAGAAGTACAACATTCCGGCAGAGAAGGTCGTAACCGTTCACAATGCGGTGCGTTTTGCCGAGAAGGAGAATCTTATGCCAGAGCGTGGTGTAACGGACAAAATCGTTACATTCCTCGGTCGTATCACCTTCCAGAAAGGTCCTGACTACTTCGTTGAGGCTGCTGCAAAGGTGTTGAAGAGAGTTCCGAATGTGCGTTTTGTGATGGCGGGTTCGGGCGATATGATGAACCATGTTATTCGTCGTGTTGCACGCCTCGGTATTGCAGACCGCTTCCACTTTACAGGCTTCTTGAAGGGCGACGATGTGCATAAGATGTTCCAATTGTCGGATGTATATATTATGCCATCGGTATCGGAGCCATTCGGTATCTCGCCATTGGAGGCGATGCGTGCGAATGTCCCTTCGATTATCTCGAAGCAGTCGGGTGTAGCCGAGGTTTTGGACTATGCCGTGAAGGTTGATTACTGGGATGTCGATGCTATGGCTGACGCAATCTATGGTTTGATTACCTATCCTGCACTCTCGAAGATGTTTGCTCAGAAGGGCTTGGAGGAGGTTACTAACCTCAAATGGAACGATGCTGCGAAGAAGGTTAAGCAGGTTTACGAGGATGCTATCGCATCGGTAAAATAACGGAAACGAAAACAAAATAACATAAAAACAATATGAAGACAGTTTGTTTATACTTTCAGGTACATCAGCCTTGGCGTTTGAAGACTTACCGCTTTTTCCACATCGGTAAGGATCACAACTACCTCGATGATTTGACCAATCGTGCTATTATGCAGAAGATTGCACGAGAGTGCTACCTTCCAATGAATGCCCTCCTCCTCAAACTTATCAAGGAGAATAAGGGTGCATTCCGTGTTTCGTTCTCGCTCACGGGTACTGTGGTTGAGCAGTTTAAGGCTTACGCCCCAGAGGTGTTGGATTCGTTCCGTGCATTGGTTGATACTGGTTGCGTAGAGTTGTTGGCAGAGACCTATTCACACTCGTTGGCTGCCCTCTCTTCGAAGGAGGACTTCAAGGATCAGGTTAAGAAGCACACTGCAATGTTGAAGGCAGAGTTTGGCGTTAAGCCAAAGGCATTCCGCAATACCGAGTTGATCTACTCTGACGAGATTGGCGAGGCAGTTGGCGAACTCGGTTTCAAGACTATGTTGGCAGAGGGTGCAAAGCATATCCTCGGTTGGAAGTCGCCAGACTTCGTATACGCAGGTGCGGCTGATCAGAGCCTTCGACTCTTGCTCCGCAACTACAAGTTGTCAGACGATATCGCATTCCGATTCTCTAATCAAGGTTGGGATCAGTATCCTCTCACAGCCGATAAGTATGCCGCTTGGCTTTCGGAGTCGGAGGGCGA
>JAGCLL010000208.1 GCA_017647025.1 Alistipes sp.
CACAACTGAGATGTTTGGGACGCAGTAGTCGTGCACACTATTATGGGATTGCAGACAAGGCAGAGGCTGAACAATACCTGAATAACAGATTCCTTGGACCACGAATCAGGGAAATCACCAATGCGCTGCTTGAGCATAAGGATAAGACTGCATTGTCAATCTTTGGTGAAATCGACGCTATCAAAGTACGCTCTTCGATGACAATGTTCGATTTCCTCTCCCCGAATGATATATTTGGCGAGGTGCTCCGCTCATTCTATAATGAAGAGCGTTGCGAACAAACGTTAAAGCTTATGCAACAAGAATGAAAATTAGTAACTAACATAATCAATAAATTCTACAAAAGATAGATTTATCTGTAAATGCACTCTATAGTAGAAAACAAACAAGTTATTACTATGGGTGCATTTACTACTAAAAAGACTCTTTATGGCAACGCTTCGCAGATACCAGTTGTTGCCGAACGAATTCGTCAGGCATTTGCCACTGACGGATACGAAGTGAGAATTGATAATCCTGCAAACGGACAGGAAATTTACATTACCAAAGGTGGTTTCTTTAAGGCAGCTATTGGGCTTCGTTCGGCCCTGAAGGTTACGATGAAACCCACACGAGATGGTAACATTAACTTTGAGGCTGGTGTTAGCGTATTTAAGCAGCAGTTTGTGCCGACTGTTATCACAATGTGCTTCTTCTCACCTGTTGTTATTGCCCAGATATGGGGTATGATTAAGCAGTCAAAACTTGACGAAAAGGCTGTCGCTATTGCCGAACAAGCATTGTATCAAACAAGGATAATTTAATAAACGATAAACTTATGAAGACAAGAATTTTCAATCTCATTATCATTGACGAGAGTGGCTCTATGCAGAGTATCAAGAGGGCTGCCATTGACAGCGTAAACGAGACTATCCAGACAATTCGTTCGGCTCAGAAGAAGCACGAAGACCAGGAGCACTTTGTGAGCCTTGTAACTTTCAACGACGACGTAAAGACTATCTATGAGTGTGTGCCTGTGGATGAAGTCAAAGAACTTACGGCAGAGACCTACCAGCCTGATTGCTGTACCGCATTGTACGACGCTATGGGCATTTCACTGAATGCACTTCGCAAGAAGGTTGCCGAGGATGATAAGGTGCTTGTAACGGTTGTAACCGACGGTTACGAGAACGCTTCAAAGGAGTACAGCGGCAAGGCTATCAAGGCTCTTGTTGATGAACTTAAAACCAAAGGTTGGGTGTTTGCCTACATCGGTGCTAATCAGGATGTGGAGGCTGTTGCAGCAACAATTTCTATTACCAATGTAATGCAATTCGATGCCACACCACTTGGTACTGCTGCAATGGGTGCAAGAGTTGCGAGTGCCCGTGGTCGTCTCTTTGACCGCATCTCAAATCTCGGTTGCTCATTTAGCTCAGAGGATGCAAACGAGGACTTTTTTGATGAGGATATATAAAATATACTAACACAATGAAACGACTGACTCAAATTTTTCAGGCACTGCTCGGTGTAGTAGCCTTGATTCTTACTGCTATTGTAACCTTTGGTCGCCTTGCTTGGCGTACAATCCGTAATTGGTGGAAGAACCGCTCCAAGTGGTTGCGACGCTCGATTGCAACCATTTTGATTCTTATTCCGGTGGGCTTTGTAGCTCTTGTGGTATATGCTCTTTATGAAGATGCATATGGCCGAGATTATTGGGATAGAAAACTTTCGGAGAATGTCACATTGCGCTCTTTCTCAGATAATAAGTGGCGAGTGTATGACAATCGTACCGAAGAGTATACTACTGAGAAGATTAACTGGTTGTCAGAATCTCCAAAGAATGATTCGCTCGCGGTGTATGCACTTCCAGGGAAGCGTGGCTACATCAATGTAAACACTGGTCGCATTGTGATTGATGCCGAAGCCAACAACTACTGCAAAGCGTGGGTGTTCTCCGATGGTTTAGCAGCTGTTATGAAGGATGGCAAAATAGGCTTTATCAACGACCAGAATGATGTTGTTATTCCTTTCCAGTTTGACTATACTGACAAGTGTCGTATGTACGACTTTGGATATGTATTCCACAATGGCTATTGCGCTATGACTGATGCTGACGGCAATTTAGGTTTGATTGACAAGATTGGTAATTGGGTTGTTGAACCTGAATATGATGAAATATGGGCTCCTCACAAGAGCGGTTATCGTGTAATTGTCAAGGATAACAAGCACGGAGTCCTTGATTCAAATTGTAATGTAATTTATCCAGTTGAGTATGGCTATATCAGCATCATTTCCGATGGTTTTGTGCTGACTAAAGATGGCAAGCAGTGGCAGGTGGATTTCGAGGGTAATACCGTGCAGCCATTTATGTTTGACAGTACATACTATCTCAACTATCCGATTGGTTACAATGAGTGTGGTGAAATTCAGTATGCCTTTGCTGACTTCGTGAAATACGAGGTAATGAATAGATACGGCATTATGAATCGTATCACGGGTGAACCTATCACGCCAGCAATATATGCCGATATCAATATGCTCTCAAAGGATCTGTTCGAGGTGCAGGAATACGACAGTTACGACTGGTACTTGCTCGATACCAAAGGTAATGTAGTTTCAAAGAAATAAGGTTAGAACTATGAAATGTTTCATACATACAATTGCTGCAATTCTTCTCTTTGCCTCTTGCTGTACAAGTACTGCAAAAGGCAATGAAATGGAGATGTTGACAATGGTTGATGGCGTTGGCGGCGATTATACCGCCAATGCTACTGTCATTGAAGAGAAGAAACTGGAGATGTTATCCATCGCCGATAACGTCGGTCACTTTTGGTTCTCAGATGATACCGAGTTCCAGTCGCAAGACCCTCACGCATATTGGTTGATGAATCGAATGATGCAGATGGTACAGTTGGTTCAGACTGCCGATGACGATTGGGCTTGGATGCTGGCTATGAACGAGAGTATCGAGGAGTATAACACTCGCCTTGGGCGCAAGATTGGCTCTGTTGATGCTGCTTGCAATGCCATAGATGAACTCATAGACATATACAATGCAGGTAACCAACCCGAAATGAACACTGCAAGTTATGTAGAGTCTATTCTGATGCACTATAAAACAGTGTATGCTTACTATCGCCTTATCGAATTTATTGATGACTACAAGGATGAAAGTAACTGGGATGTGAAGATGAGAGTTCTCTATTATCGTGAGTTCAAGGAGTGGTTCGACATTAACAACGCAGTAAATGGCATAATGTACTTCTACACCTACGCTACTGCCAGATATTCTGCTCTCTCGATGGACTTGAATGGCACGTTTGAGGTATGGTCAAGGGAACGTCTTGCCGAACTTGAATTCGAACGAGACATCTACTGGTCATTCGATTGGGAACCTTTCAGTAGTGATGCAAAAACTATCTCTGCCAAGAAGTTTGAGAAATTACTCTCATACTTCAAGGCCAAGACTTATGATGATGTAGTTGAAGAGATGGTTTCCGACTGGGCAGAGAAAGATTACGACTTTGCTCGTGAACGCATAGAGGGAAGATTCGATTTCGACAAGATAACTGAGATGCTCCGTTACTACGAAACAGCTCTATCAAATTGGCAAGAAGTGCGTGAGCAGATTGCTCTAATGCTCCCAAAAGAAAAGCAGAAATCATATCGAGAGATAACTAAGCAGATGCATACTCGACTCTACAACGATTTAGTTGATTTGAAGGAGATAAGGTATTAATGATAGAATTACCGACAATGATTACTCAATATTATAAACAACTTAACCACTTAAAATTTATATAGTATGAGTAACGAATATGTAGTTAGTATGAAGGAGCATTGTTTGAATGTCATAGAAGAGGTTTTTGAGCCTGCGATGGACTGGCTCTCTGATACCGTTATGAGTAGCGAATTTCAGAACGACATCAAGGAGTACAACTGTGAGGAATCTGGTCCATATCTTGTTCCCGTGACATTCAGTGGCGCAGAGTCTCCTCTTAAGGCAATTAAGTTCTTCTTTATCAATGTTGGAGAGTCTGTTATCTTTGCCTATACATTGGATGTATGCGAGCATTTTCAGATTAAGTTTGATATGTTTGCTCCTTCTTTTAATGAATTGGGCGAGCACTTGAAAAGTAATGAAACTCGTTCTGCTATTAAGAAGAGCCTTATTGCCCAACTCGACGAGGAGGAGTTTGCACAATTGTTGAATGATTACAAGTTTGAAGAGTAGGACTACACCATCCACGGATTGCGGTATGGATCGTAGTCAGTTTGAAATGTAGCCAGTTGCCAATCGGTGACTGGCTTCTTTGTTTCATCGACCTTGCGGGGAATCTGTGGGTTGAGTCGTAGTTTCGCTGCATCGTTGAGCCACTTCATCGAGTCCTCATAATCTCGCATACGAACAGCACTCACATTGTTTGGAGCAATGAGTTTCGTGAGTTCGTAGACCGCCAAACGCACCATCTGCTTTTTGAGGTTGTAGTTGCGAGGATCGTGAAGCGATAGGTTGTTACCAAGTTCTGGTACATCTGCATTGACATCTGTTTCGGGATAGAATATACGAC
>JAGCLL010000209.1 GCA_017647025.1 Alistipes sp.
GAAGGTCGCTGTACTTCATTCCTACCATCCATACAAGCGTGCGCTGCATTGCCACAAAGCAAGCAATCATAATCACAACACCCAAGACATAATCCGATGCCGAAGCGAGGTTGTTCTGCTCCAACCACACTATCAAAGCTACACTCACCAATAGCTCCAACTCGGCCGTTACCATTCCTGGCGAATAGAACTTTGACAAGCGGAAGACCCTAATTGCCATCATATGTACGATGCCTTCGAAGATACCAAGAGTAGCGGTTACCAAGATAGGAATTACGCAGTCGTCCCAGAAGAATGGAACAAAGGTAAAGGCAATAAGCAGAATGCCCGTAGGGATGCGGCTTGCACGCTTGGTCTCAACAGGCACATCCTTGCCAATCATACCCGATATAAGGTCAATAAAGCCACCAGGATAGTGTCCCTCCTCCCACTCGTGGAGGATGAAGAGCAAGTTGAAAACCATCACAAACTTTTGGATTACCGAGAGGTCATCCATCAATGCACCTGCAAGTAGCAGGCCGAGTGAAATCAGAGTGTAGATCTCGAGTGCGTAGTTTTTGATAAACTTTTTCATATCTAACTTTTTTTGAGTTATCGACGAAGTTTTGCTATACCATTTTTAATTGAGAAGGCTGATGCCTCATACTCGGCAAAGCCGTAGCGTGTATCACGGTTTTTGAAAATAAGCACGGGCGAGAGAATCATCACAACCGCCACCAGTGGGAATGCAGCCAATGGTGCCCACCAGTAGTATGTCGGGAAGTCGAAATGCTCGGCGATGTAGCAGAGGTAGTAGATGCCAAATGGCACCATCGCAAGTAGTGCCGAAGCACAGCCAGGACTATACCAAGTTCGGAGTTTACGGTTTATCACAATGCAGTGTATAAAGACTTGTGCCATAGTAAAGTATGCGATAAAGATACCAAGCCACAGCACATTGTGGAAGATAAAACCGCAGATGTAGAGCGGATATGCCAGGACAACATTTACGATAAAGGCACTCAGCTCGTTGAGCGGATATTTGCCGAAGTCCTTTTTCTCGCCCATAAGTCCGATGTTCATCGCCGCAGGAAAACCGCCTGGTAGGACATACTCCTCGAACTCGTGTAGCAGGAGCAACATAAAGAATACCGCCATAAGTCGTTGGGTGGGAACAAGTTGGTCACCAAAAGTACCCACAAGGATTGCCACAACAGCGAAGATAACCCCTCCGACTGCGGGCCAATAACGCATATAACTTCGTAACATAATTTGTTAGGTTTTGAGTTTATGCAAAGTTCGCAATTTTTATGCTGTCGGCTGTTATCCTACAAAGGTCGTTTATTATCTTTTCAATACTTAATTACTATTTTTGTAGCAAATTATCCTCTTTTATATTATCTTTGCAATATGGCACAGATAAACAAAATTGCGATAGATGCTCTTGCGGAGTTTAAGGATGCGACACTTATCTCGCACCCCGATTTTGCCATTAACCGAGGCGTCGAGGTCGCTGTAGCTATTGGGCGCGTGATGAAGAGGGGCGAGCCATACCGCTTTATGGAGAACCGCATCGTCAGGGTGTTGCGTGGTTTTGTCCGCTTCTCTATCAACCTTCGTGAATATCTAATTTCGGAGGGTGAGGCACTCTATATAGGACAAAACTCCGTGGCGGAGATTCTCGACTATGATGCCAACTCGGTTGTCGATTTATTGGGCTTTACGCTCTCTGCCGAGAATGAAAATATCAAGGAGGAGTACCTCGTTGGTAGTGAAAATGAGCAGTGGATGGAGGAGTATTTTCAGCTGATATACACCATTTCGGCCATACGACCATTTGACAGGCGGAGTGTTGAACATCTGCTGCTGTCGCTACACTATCGCATTGTAGATAGCACAGCAAGTAGCCACCACTCGAAAGGACGCAGAGAGGAGTTGTTCCGCCTATTTATCGAGCAACTCAACACGCATCGTGGCAAGCACGAGCTTTCATTCTATGCCGAAAGAATGAATATATCGCCTCAATACCTCAGCCGTTTGGTTTTTGAGACGAGTGGTACTGCGGCGAGTGATTGGATAAATCGAGCTGTTACCTTGCAAGCAAAACTGCTTCTGCGCAGTTCGGGACATACAATCGAACAGATTGCCGAGGAGCTTAATTTCTCAACAACGCCATATTTCTGTCGCTTTTTCAAACGCGAAGTCGGCATAACCCCAACCGCGTATCGAAAAAATAATTACCTTTGATGTGGC
>JAGCLL010000210.1 GCA_017647025.1 Alistipes sp.
GGTCTGCCGAGTGCGCAATTTCGCTCCACAATATCCTGTGCCGAGAAGGCAACCGCCACACCCACAGCGTCGTAACAACGAGGAGCAAACTTCTCGTTCATACACTTTGCGAGTCGTGTAACACGCAACATATAACCCACCGTACACTCCATTTTCTGCGAGAACGAGGGCATATAAAAGTCATCGTTGTTGCGCAAAACCGACGAGTCGGAACGCTCGGTCAGCCACAAATCTTCGCCACTTGCGAGGGCGTTATATATGCAAACTATCTTCATCTATTTCAACGATTTAACTATATCTTTTGCAGTGCGATGGCTCGAACCCTCGCCACCCATCATCGCTTGGAGTTCGGCGAAATCTTCGAGCATTTTTGCCCTTGCCGAGCCACCCTCCAAGATGGAACGCAACTCCTCACTCACCGCCTCGACATCAATTTTATTCACCACAATCTCTCGCACCGCCTCACGACCGAGATTGATGTTCACAAGCGATATATACGGAATTTTCAGCACGATAGGGCGCAACCACTCGTAGAGTTTCGGAATGTGATACAACACTATTTCGGGCGTATTCATCAGTGCGGTTTCGAGCGTCGCCGTGCCAGAGGTTACGATTGCCGCCTCGGCATAAATCAGTGTATCGTAGGTCTTGTTACACACCACTTTAACCGTAGTACCTGCCAGAATCTTGTCATACAACTCTCGCTCAATCCACGGCACAGCTGCAACGACAAACTGATACTCCGGGAAGTTCTGCGAAATAGCCACCATATCGGCCAAATTATCCTTAATTTCCGAGCGGCGGCTACCTGCCAGCAACGCCACAATTGGGCGCTCGTCGAGGTTGTTTTCCTTCAAAAACACCTCCCGTGACGGCATCTGTGCCTTGTATTGCGCTATCGAATCACAGAGCGGATTACCACAAAATACGGGCTCGATACCCTTAGAACGAAAATAGTCGGTTTCAAATGGGAAGATAGTATAGAGTCGATCAACATATTTGCGAATCTCCTTTACTCTCCACTCCTTCCACGCCCACACCTTTGGTGCGATGTAGTAGTAAACCTTTATGCCGTGCTCCTTTGCCCACTTTGCGATGCGCATATTGAAACTCGGATAGTCGATAAGTATCACAACATCAGGGTTATACGCTGCTATATCACGCTTGCACTCATCAATCTGCCCGAAGATTGTTTTCAGGTTGCACAACACTTGTACAATGCCGAAAAATGAGGTTTCACGATAGTGCTTTGCCAAGTTCTCGGCACCGCCTACCTCCGCCATTTTATCGCCACCCCAAAAGCGGAACTGTGCCTCGGAATCCTCCTGCTTTATACCACGCATCAGATTACTTCCGTGCAAATCACCCGAAGGCTCACCAACAACAATGAAATACTTCATTGCAAATTAAAAATTGAGAATTAAGAATTAAAAATTAAAATTTGCTTTTTAGCCATTGGCGCGGCAAAATGGCATGCGCTCACTTTGTTCGCTGAATGACAACGAATGGCATGCGCTCGTTTCACTCGCTGAATGGCAAAGCGCCACTTATTAAGCACTCCTTTGGAGTGCGCTGCCATTAAATGCTATTAAGGGCTGTAAGCCCGAATGCCATTCAATGCCACCTAATCGGCGCAACTTTCCGCAAAATTAAAAATTTTTACGCACAATACCGCAACTCTCGAAAATTATTTCTAAATTTGTAAATAGACACAACAATTTAGGTATGATATTGCTTATTATTGGTATACTGATAGTTTTATTATTAGTTGGAAAGATCGGAATATCTTCTCCTAAAACAATAGGAAAGATTGGAGAGAAAGAAGTTGCTCATAAATTGCATTGGTTGCCAAGAAATTACACTGTTCTTAATGATATATTATTACCTACGGACTATGGAACAACTCAAATAGATCATATTGTGGTATCTCCATATGGTATTTTTGTTATTGAAACCAAAAATTACAAAGGATGGATATTCGGATACGAGAATTCACGAGAGTGGAAACAAAGTTTGCTTGGAAAGAAAAACTGGTTTGGTTGGTCAAGCGAACAATATAAATTTCGAAATCCGATTCGCCAAAATATGGCTCATACTATTGCAATTAAGATGCTATTGAAGGAAATAGGGACCTTTACGATTATTCCAATTGTTGTATTTTCCGATGATGCATATCTCAATGTTACAGCTCCGAATCATATAGTAATAAACTGGTGCAACTTGCGTTCTGTGATAAAATCATATAGAACAAAATGTATAGCAGATAAGGATATTTCTATAATAGTAAGTAAACTGCAAGAATCTAATATTACGGATAAGAAAAATAGATTAAAACATATTTCCGACCTACAAATAACAATACAGAATAATGAATTAGCTATAGCAAATGGAATATGCCCAAAATGTGGAGGAAATCTTGTAGAGCGTAAAAGTCAATATGGCAGTTTTTGGGGTTGCTCAAACTTCCCAAACTGCAGGTTTACTTATAATGATAATTAGAAAGCTAACGGCTAATAGCCACCCAACTTCAAAATCGTCAATGATTAGATTATTTTTGTGCGAGGCGAGGGAACGGAAGCGGAGCATACTGGGGCGTATGTGAGCATTTCGTTGTCCGAAGCATCGTGCAAAAAGAACTAATCAGAACGATTTTACTCCTCCAACAAGTCTGGTCTTAACGCCTTGGTTCGAGCATACGCCTGTTCGTCTTGCCACTTGGCTATCTCGGCAAAGTTGCCCGACAATAGCACATCAGGTACTTTCCAGCCGTTGAACTCCGCAGGGCGTGTATATACGGGTGGAGCAAGCAGATCGTCTTGGAAGCAGTCGGTCAATGCCGATGCCTCATCGCCAATAGCGCCCGGCAAAAGTCGCACCACCGAGTCGGTAATAATCGCAGCAGCCAATTCGCCACCAGTCAAGACATAGTCGCCAACCGAAATCTCGCGAGTGATAAGATGCTCACGGATACGGTAGTCGATACCCTTGTAGTGTCCGCAGAGGATAATTATATTTTCGAGTGTCGAGAGTCGGTTTGCCTCGTGCTGGTCGTAGCGAATGCCATCGGGCGAGGTAAAGATAATCTCGTCGTAGTGGCGCTCGCTCTTCAACTTCTCGATACAGCGAAAAACCGGCTCAATCTTCATCACCATACCTGCCTCACCACCGAAAGGGTAGTCATCGACCTTGTGGTGCTTATCCTCCGAGTAGTCACGGATATTGTGGATATGAATCTCGGCAAAACCGCCCTCCTGCGCACGCTTCAAAATCGACTCATTCAGCGGCGACACCAAAAGTTCTGGTACAACTGTTAAAATATCTATACGCATAACTTTTTCAGTTCAAAGTTAAAAGTGCAGAGTTAAAAGTTAATTTTTAATTCAAATTAACCTCGTTATTCAAAACCTCCACCACAAATGGGTTGTAGAGCGATTCGTGGCCGATGTTCGACTTGTCGCCGTGACCGGGATATACGACCACCTCGTCACCCAAAGGCAAAATCTTGCCCAAAATCGACTTCATAATCGTAGGGTAGTCGCCACCAGGGAGGTCGGTGCGACCAATGCTCTCTCGGAAGAGAGTGTCGCCCGTAAAGAGCGACTTAGACTCCTCGTGATAGAGCGATACGCAACCAGGAGTGTGACCAGGAGTAGGTGTCACACGCAAAGTGGTATTTCCGAAGTGAATCTCCTCGGTCGAAGCAAGGTCAATGTCGATAGTCTGAGGTAGCTCACCGACTTCGAGTCCGAACATTGCGCAATGCTCCTTTGCACCGAGCATAATAGCGTTGTCGGCTGACGATGCGGCAAACTTTGCGCCATAGGTCGAACGCACAAACTCCACACCGAGGATATGGTCAAAATGGCAGTGGGTATTTACCGCCAACACAGGCTTTAAGCCCTGCTCCTCAATAAACTCCGCCAACACCTTATCCTCACGAGCCGACATATTGCCCGCATCGACAACAATACACTCCTTTGTTTCGTCCCACACGATATATGTATTCTCCTGAATCGGATTGAATACGAACTTTACAATCTGCATAGTTATATTCCTGCTATCTTTTTAATTTCGTTTAACTTATTCAGCGCCTCCAACGGAGTGAGAGAGTTGATGTCTAACCCCTTGATTTGGTCGCGAATTTGAATAAGCACAGGGTCGTCGAGTTGGAACATCGATAACTGCACATCAGGGGTGCGTACCGACTCGGCAACATCTGCAACTCCTTGTGCAGTAGCCTTTTTGCCACGCTTGCGCAACTCTCCCTTCGGCACCATATCGCTATTGCCATACGCCTTTTCCAACGCTCCGAGAATTGCCGTTGCTCGCTCCACAATCGTAGCCGGCATACCTGCCAACTGCGCCACGTGGATACCAAACGAGTGCTCCGTACCGCCACGCTCCAACTTGCGAAGGAATACCACCGTGCCGTCAATCTCCTTGACCGAAACGTGGAAATTCTTCACTCGGTTGCAAACCTGCTCCATATCGTTGAGTTCGTGGTAGTGCGTAGCAAAGAGTGTGCGAGGGTGAGCCGTAGGGTGGTTATGCAAGTACTCAACCATAGCCCACGCAATCGAGATACCATCATAGGTGCTTGTTCCTCGTCCAATCTCATCGAGCAACACCAAACTGCGCTCCGAGATATTATTCAAAATTGAAGCCGACTCCAACATCTCGACCATAAAGGTAGATTCGCCCTGCGAGATATTGTCCGAAGCACCGACACGGGTGAAAATCTTATCCACCAAGCCAATCTCCGCCTTCGATGCAGGTACAAACGAGCCCATCTGCGCCATAAGCACGATAAGAGCCGTCTGACGCAACAGTGCCGACTTACCCGACATATTAGGGCCGGTAATCATCATAATCTGCTGCGACTCGGTATCGAGCATCACATCATTCGGGATATACTTTTCGCCAACCTTCATCAGCGTTTCGATAACGGGGTGGCGTGAGGCTTTGAGGTTTATGGTCGTGGAGTCGTTGAGTTGTGGTCGCACATACTTGCGCTCCACCGCCACAACCGCCAACGAGTAGAGGCAGTCGATGCGTGCCACGATCTGTGCATTGCGCTGAATCTCACGCAACGAGCCTGTTACATAGACTATCAACTCGTTATAAATCTGCTGTTCGAGTTGCAAAATACGCTCCTCTGCACCGAGAATTTTAGTTTCGTACTCCTTCAACTCCTCGGTGATATATCGCTCGGCTGCCGCCAAAGTCTGCTTGCGAATCCAACGCTCCGGCACCTTATCCTTGTGGGTGTTGCGCACCTCGATATAATAGCCAAAGACATTGTTGTAGCCAATTTTTAGCGATGGAATACCCGTGAGTTCGCTCTCCTGCTCCTGAATCTTTTGAAGTACCTCCTTGCCGTGCGTTGCTATGCGGCGCAAGTCATCGAGTTCCGCCGAAACGCCATCTGCAATAATTCCGCCCTTCTGAATTTGGTTTGTTGCAGGGTCAGGATATATAGTCTGCGCAATGCGCTGCGACACCTCGCTCAGTGGGTTTATGTTCGAGGCTGCAAGGTGCAAAATATCGCTATCCGACGACTCCAAAACCGCCTTTAAGAGTTCTATCGCCTCCAACGAATTTTTTAGTTGAAGCATCTCACGAGGTAGCACACGCAAACTCGCTATGCGTGAGGCAATTCGCTCTATATCGCCCGTCATTGAAAGGTGCTCGTTTACCGCCGAGCGAGTAGCCTTGTCATTTACAAAGACCTCGACCATATTCTGTCGCTCCTCGATGCGCTTCAAGTCGAGAATAGGCATTGCTATCCACTTGCGCAACAATCGTGCTCCCATTGCGGTGCGAGTCTTATCGAGAGTCTTTGCAAGCGAGTAGTTCGCATCGCCACCACTCGAAGCAAAGAGTTCGAGGTTGCGAGAGGTAAATTTATCTATCCACACATACTCCTCACGGTCAAGGCGTGACAAAGAGGAGATATGCGCCACATTGTTGTGCTGTGTAAATTCGAGATAGTAGAGTATCGCTCCCGCAGCCGAAATGGCACTGCGCATACCCTCCACGCCAAAACCTTTGAGCGATGGCACAGAAAAGTGGGTTTTCAACTTGCCATAATTGACCTCGTAGGAGAATACCCAATCTTCGAGGCAGTAGATATAGTAGCGAGAGCCAAAAGCCGCCACAAAACGCTCCTTCAAGCCACGCTGATAGACAATCTCTTTGGGTGCAAACGACGAGAGCAACTTCTCGATGTAGCGGTCATCGCCCTCGGCAACCGAGAACTCGCCCGTAGTCAAATCGAGGAATGCCACGCCCGTAGCCGACTGGCCGAAATAGACCGATGCAAGGTAGTGATTTTCACGCTGCTCGACAACATTGTTTTCGAGTACTACTCCTGGCGTAACCACCTCGATAACACCTCGCTGAACAACCATACCTTTCTTTATCGATTTTGGATCTTCGAGTTGCTCGCAGATTGCCACACGCTTGCCAGCACGCACCAAGCGAGGAAGGTAGGAGTCTATGGCGTGGTGCGGAAAACCTGCAAGTTCCACCGTTGCAGCACCACCATTTGCACGGCGAGTGAGCGTAATACCGAGTATTGCGCTTGTTTCGATAGCATCTGCACCGAAAGTCTCGTAGAAGTCGCCCATTCGGAACAACACAATCGCATCGGGATATTGAGCCTTTACATTCTCGTATTGCTCCATCAACTTCGTCTTACCCGACTTCTGCTCCTGCTCTTCGCCTGTTTTCTTTGTTCGTGCCAAAGTTCCTTACCTATTTAAGTGTTATAATCGTGCAAATATAGCGAATTTAACGGAAAACGGAAAACGGAAAGCGGAAAACTTTTAGTTTTTCGGTTTTCGCTTGGAGTGGGAAAACGGAACCGACGCTGCGGAGCGAGAGCAGAGGGCAAACTCGTTTGCACTCTGCCAAGCCGCGAGGAGGAAAAGCCCACGCAGTGGGATTAAAGCGGAAAACGGAAAACTATCTCAAAAACAAAAAAAAATCGTCATTACGAGCGAATGTAATGAGCGTGGTAATCTACAACTTTCTAATTAAAATACAATAAGGGAGATTGCCACGGACAATAGATTGTCCTCGTAACGATGAATTATATATTATATATTTCTTGCAATTTGCGAAATTAAGTGTTACATTTGCAGTGCAATCACGAGGTTGCAGACATAATTACGCAGAAAGTGTAAGTTTATTCTCGTAAACGAAATCTAGCAAATTTCAACACAAAAAGCAAAGAGAATAGGCAGACATCTTACTGCGTCATACCACTTGGTATGGCGTGGGGTTGTTGCTTGTTTTATTTGCAGGGTTTGCTAGAACCTCGTTTGCTAAAATAAGTTTTCAGCACCACGCTTTCTTTTTTATGTGTTATTCCATTAGGTGTTGGTGGATAAAAAATAAAAATAGAATTACAATGTTCTATGCTGTTTATGAAAATGGGGCAGTGGTATCGAGAACATCTTTTGAGATGCTGCCACAAACAGAAGATATTTTATTCTATGCCAAATCCGAAGAGGTATTATCGCACACATACTATCATATTCTAAATACGGAGGGCAAAATTAATCCTCTACAACTAAATAAGTGCAAACTAATCGGCATTATACAGAATAATTACAACGGCTACCACTGTGCAATATTAGAGTTTGAGATACCTAAAAAAGGTGTAGAAAAATTAGAAATTAGGAAATACGAGTGGGAAGCTGAACAACCCCTATCGGTCACGGCTTCCATAGTTGATAAAATCAACCACTGCGGATACTATCTATACCTTGCTTTTCGAGAATTATGGGAGAAGAATAGTGAATTAGACAAAGGTTTAGAATTATTGGAAGACCAAATCAATACATTGGAAGAAAAACTTGTTAAATTGGAGTTAAATCTCAAAGATGAATAGAATTGCCGAGCAGAAATTTTGCTCGGCAACACCTTTAATTGTCAATTCTCAATTCTCAATTTTCGAAGAATCTCTCATCGAAATTTACAAAGTAGAGCCTTTCCGTGGCACGAGTCATTGCGGTATAGAGCCAACGGAGCATATCTTTGGTCATCGGCTCGTCGCCAAAGATGCACCTATCTACAAATACCGCCTTCCACTGTCCTCCCTGCGCCTTATGGCAGGTTACGGCGTAGGCAAATTTTATCTGCAAGGCGTTGAAATAGTCATTCTCACGAATCTCTTGTAAGCGTTTCAGTTTGCTCTTTACATCGAGATAATCCTTCTCAACCTCACGAAAAAGGCGTTCGCTCTCCTCACGAGTGAGCGAAGGCGACTCGGAGTGGAGCGTGTCGAGCAATACCTTACATTCAATCTCGGTATCATCATAATCGCCAAACGATAGGGTAGCCGTAGCAAAGCGGAAGCCGTAGAACTCCTCGATGCGGCGCAGGCGCTTCAAGCGGGCGATATCGCCATTGGCAATAAAACTTATCGGGCAGTTTTCGATGCGGTCGGTGTAGTGGTAGTTATTTTTCGCAACCATCAGTATATCACCACTTTCCAACTCCTCTTCGGCCATTAGGTTCATTCGTCGAATGCCCTCATTATAGCGAATGGCTCGTTTGTTCGAGCGAGTGATAACAATAGTTTCATCACGACCATACCTATCGTAGCAATCCTGCAACGCCTCCAACAACTCCGTACCGCTAACTGACTGCACATCATCGTAGCCGAGGTCGAACTTCGGAATCTCGTAAATCTGA
>JAGCLL010000211.1 GCA_017647025.1 Alistipes sp.
AGTAAAGGTTGGCGAAGCGACCTATGAGGCTAAAAATATTCTCCTTGCAACGGGTGCATCTCCTCGTGAGGTACCATCAATTCCTATTGACCACCAATTCATCCTCTCCTCTCGTGATGCACTTGTATTGGAGGAGTTGCCCGAAACTATGGTTGTCGTGGGTAGCGGTGCTATCGGTAGCGAATTTGCCTTCCTCTATGCTTCGTTGGGCGTGAAGGTTACCGTTGTAGAGTATATGCCACAGTTTATGCCACTGCTCGACGCAGAGGTGTCAGCAGCAGCCGAGCGAGCATTCCGTCGTCAGCGCATTACCGTTATGACCGACACCGCAGTAAAGGGTGTTTCGGTTGTCGATGGCAAGTGCGTGGTCGAGGTGGAGCAGAAGGGCGCAGCCAAGCAAATAGTTGCTGATAAGGTGCTCTCTGCGGTAGGTATTAAGTCGAATATCGAGGGGCTTGGACTTGATAAAGTAGGAGTTCAGGTCGAGCGAGATAAAATAGTAGTAGATAGCAAGTTCCAAACATCGGTTGCTGGCATATTTGCTGTGGGCGATATCATCGCTTCACCGGCATTGGCACACATCGCATCTGCCGAGGCGGTAAACTGCGTGGAGCGCATCTTTGGCAAGACTCCAAAGGCTATTGATTATGCTTTGACTCCTGCTTGCATATTCACTACGCCAGAGATTGCATCGGTGGGTTTGACCGAGGAGCAGGTGCAGAATCAGGGCATCGAGTACAAGGTCGCTCGCTACAACTTCGCATCGTCGGGTAAGGCAGCAGCCGCAGGCGACAGAGATGGCTTCATAAAACTCCTATTCAACAACGAACACAAACCCATTGGCGCACACATCATCGGCGCTAATGTGGTGGAGATGTTGGGCGAGCCTCCGGTGGCTATGGCGTTGGGTGCTACGGCAGAGGATTTGGCAAGTACCATTCACGCCCACCCATCACTCTACGAGGGTATTATGGAGGCAGCAAAGGAGATTGAGAACAGTTAGGAATTAGGAATTAGGAATTAGGAGTTAATACAAATCTATTCTCAATTCTCAACTATAATTTGATATTATGCGTTATTTTATTGAGTTACAATACGATGGCGGTGCCTACTGCGGTTGGCAACGACAACCCGAACAACCTACTGTGCAGGGTACGATAGAGGATGCTATATCAAAGTTACTGCGCAAGCCAACCGAGATAGTCGGAGCCGGGCGTACTGATACAGGCGTAAATGCCTCATTCTATGTCTCGCACTTCGACACGACCGAGGAGATTGATTGCGGACAGACAGTCTACAAACTCAACGCTATGTTACCGCACGATATAGCCATCAAGCGCATATATAGGGTAGCAGATGACCTACACGCACGCTTTGATGCCAAAGAGCGTGAGTATACCTATCTGATTTCGCCCGTAAAATCGCCATTTAGGCGACACTCTGCGTGGATTTGCTACTATCAACTCGATATTGAGAAGATGAACGAGGCTGCGAAGGTGTTGCTTACGACAAGCGACTTCACCACATTCGCAAAGTTGAACTCGAATAACAAGACAAATATATGTAGAGTTACACACGCAGAATGGGTGGTGGAGAGCGATGGTACTCTGCGTTTTACTATTCGTGCAGACCGATTTTTGCGCAATATGGTGCGCTCGATTGTTGGCACACTCGTAGATGTGGGTAGAGGCAGATACTCGGTGGAGGAGTTTGCCGAGATTGTAGCATCGTGTGACCTCTCCAAAGCGAGTGGTGGAGCGCCTCCGCAGGGTTTGTTTTTGAGCAATGTTAAGTATAAAGGGCAAATGCAATAGCATTTGTCTTTTTTATTTCGCACAAAATTGTTATCTTTGCGAGTTAAACCATTCAAAGCAGAAAAGAATTATGAAAGTTGCAATTATTGGCTACGGCAAGATGGGACACGAAATTGAGCAGGTTTTGCTCCAACGAGGCCACTCCGTAGCACTCATTATAGACCAGAACAATACCGCTGACCTCTGCGCCGAGAAGTTGGCAGAGGTTGATGCTGCAATCGAATTTACCACCCCTACAACAGCCTACTCGAATGTTCGCACCTGTATTGAGTGCGGAGTACCTGTTGTGAGTGGTACTACGGGATGGCACGAGCAACTTGCCGAGTTGCAGACATTGTGCCGTGAGAAGGGCTCGACTATGATCTGGTCGTCGAACTACTCGTTGGGCGTAAACATAACCTTCCGTCTCAATCGCTACTTAGCAGAGTTGATGAATCGCTTTGAGAGTTACAATGTCGCTATCGAGGAGATTCACCACACACAGAAGAAGGATGCCCCAAGTGGCACTGCTATATCGTTGGCAAACGACATTTTGGAGCGTGTAGAGCGCAAGCAGGGCTGGGTGAACGAGCCTACAACCGATGCAAAAGAGGTTGAGATTGTTTCGTTGCGAGAGGGTACAGTTCCTGGAACTCATACCGTTACCTACACTTCGGAGGATGATAAAATCGAGATTAAGCACACACTTTTCTCACGCCGAGCATTGGCTCTCGGTGCGGTAGTTGCAGCGGAGTTTATCGCCCCACGCAAGGGAGTCTTCACCATTGATGATTTATTCGAATAACGGAAAGCGGAAATCTATGAAGAACTTTTTGACTAATCGCTGGACAAAGTTTACTATCGCCAGCATCGCATATGTCCTATTATTTGTCGTTTGGACAGGCAATCCGTGGCTCTTGCTCGGTCTGCCATTCATCTACGACTACTTCATCTCACGCCTCGTATATCGCTACATCGGCACAAAGAACGATGCCCTGCGTGCGAAATATCCACTCTACAACTCCATCTATGGTTGGATTGACGCCATTGTTTGGGCTACGGTGGTAGCAACTTTGGTGCATCTATTCATCTTCCAACTATATGTCGTTCCGACCTCTTCGATGGAGAAGACTATCTTGATTGGCGACTACCTCTATGTCAGCAAGTTGTCGTATGGCCCACAAGTGCCAAATACGCCTGTGGCAATGCCATTTGTCTACAACACAATGCCTTTCTCGAATGGAAAGAGCAAGTCCTACTCCGAGTGTATAAAGTGGGACTACCACCGCCTGCGAGGTCGTGGCAAGGTGGAGCGAGAGGATGTTGTGGTATTTAACTTCCCTGCGGGCGACACCGTACTGCTCGAAAATCAGGCTGTAACATACTACGATGTACTCCGTGAATATCAGTCAACATTTGGCAAGGAGGAGGGCAGAAAGCGACTCTATCAGGACTACACCGTCATTGCACGCCCTGTGGATAAGCGAGAGAATTACATCAAGCGTTGCGTGGCTGTTGCAGGCGATACTCTGCAAGTCATCAACACCGAGTTATTCGTCAATGGCGAGCCACAGCCAGCCTGCGAGGAGCGCCAGCACATCTACTTTGTAAAGACATCGGCTCCGTTGTCGGAGTACGCATTTAGCAACCTCAATATCACCGAGTACGATGGCAATGCGCCATACTACTATGTTGCAACCACCGAGAAGGGTGCCGAACTGTTACGCAAATACAAGAGCGTAGAGAGCGTAGAGCGCTACAACAACACAATGCTTTCGCTCGACGCCTTCCCTCACCACGCAAATTATGCGTGGACACAAGACAACTTCGGACCATTGTGGGTGCCACAGAAGGGTGCGACCATCGGACTTACAACCGCCAATCTTCCTCTCTACGAGCGCATTATCGACCAATACGAGGGACACGATTTGCGTGTAGAGGGCGATAAGATATTCATCGATGGTGTGGAGAGCAACTCATACACCTTTGCGATGGACTACTACTTTATGATGGGCGACAACCGCCACAACTCGGCAGACTCTCGCTTTTGGGGTTTTGTGCCGGAGGACCATATCGTAGGAAAAGCCTTATTCAAGGTCTTCTCGAAGGGCGAGAACGGTATTCGTTGGAACAGAATGTTTAAGAGAGTAGAATAGGGTGGCAGAGCAGAAGGACTCATACTTGACCATCGCAGAGCCTGCGGAGGCAATATACAAGGAGCGCAGTAGCAAGTTCCTCACCTACGCCTACCCAGTAGAGAGCGAGGAGGAGATTAAAGAGTTGCTCGATGCTCTGCGTAAGGAGTACTACGACGCCACGCACCACTGCTACGCCTATCGCCTTGGAGCGCAAGGCGAGGTGTTCCGCGCAAACGACGATGGCGAGCCTTCGGGCACAGCCGGAAAACCCATTTTAGGACAGTTATTATCGGCTGATTTGACCAACTGTCTGGTGGTTGTAGTGCGCTACTTTGGCGGCACGAAATTGGGTGTTTCGGGCTTAATACAGGCGTATAAGGAGTCCACTGCCGAGGTTATTGCTGTCAGCAACATAATCGAAAAGACGGTGGATAGAGTTATAAAGGTCGATTTCTCGTATATCTCGATGAATGGCGTGATGCGAGTGATTAAGGAGATGTCGCCACGCATTGACGAGCAGGTATTCGACAACCTCTGCACGATAACACTACGCATCAGAGAGAGCGAAGCCGACCAACTAATTGCGAAACTCCTCAAAGTAGAGGGAGTTTCGATAAGTTAGGAGATAGGAGTTAGGAGATATTTTGGAAAACAAAATCTACATAAAGGGAGCGAGGGTACACAACCTCAAAAATATCGAACTCGATATTCCACACGAGAAGTTGATTGTCGTGACTGGATTATCAGGTTCGGGAAAGTCCACGCTCGCATTTGACACAATCTTTGCCGAGGGACAACGCCGTTATGTAGAGAGTCTTTCGGCCTATGCTCGACAATTCTTGGGGCGTATATCCAAACCCGATGTCGATTTGATTACAGGTATTGCACCTGCTATCGCTATCGAGCAGAAGGTTTCATCGCGCAATCCACGCTCTACGGTGGGTACTGTAACCGAGATTTACGACTACTTAAAATTGCTCTATGCGCGTGTTGGCAAGACCATTTCGCCAATTTCGGGCGCAGAGGTCAAGTGCTACAACACCGACGATGTAGTGGAGTTCTTGCTCTCGTTGGGCGAGGGCGCAAGGGTAGTGGTAGCAGTGCCGATGCAGTTAGACAAGGGTGAGAGCATTATCGAGAGGTTGCTCACACTCGTAAAAGATGGCATCGTGCGACTTATGGTCGATGATAGGAGTGTGCTTATCGACGACTTTATCAAAGAGGTCGATTTAGAGCGCTCGGCAGAGGGTATCTACATCATCATTGACCGCCTGCGAGTTGTGGGCGATGATGACACAACCACTCGTATGCGAGAGTCCGTATCACGAGCATTTGGCTATGGCACAAATAGTTGCGTTATCATAGAGGGCAATAATAAGCACCTCTTCAACTCCAATTTTACGGCTGACGGTATCGAGTTCGAGCGACCAACCGAACACCTCTTCTCATTCAACAATCCGCTGGGTGCTTGCCCACGATGCGAGGGTTGGGGCAAGGTTACAGGCATTGACGAGGATTTGGTCGTTCCCGACAAGTCGCGCACGATATTCGACAACGCCATTGCTTGTTGGCGAGGCGATACGATGAAGTGGTTTAGGGATCAACTTGTGATGAATGCTCACAAGTTCGACTTCCCAATTCACGCTCCATACTACACTCTGACCGATGCTCAAAAGCGACTTTTGTGGCTTGGAAATGACTATTTCGAGGGGTTAAACTCCTTCTTCGATATGCTTGATAGCCAACGCCATAAGATACAATATCGTGTATTGAAGGCTCGATATACGGGCAAGAGCATCTGCCCTGAGTGCGAGGGCAAACGCCTACGCCCCGAAGCGTTGTATGTGCAGTTCGGTGGCAAGAACATCGCCGAGGTTGTGCGTATGACCGTTGATGAGGCGATAGAGTTCTTCGCTTCGGTGTCGCTCAACGACCACGAAAAGAAGAGTTCGGAGCGCCTTTTGACCGAGGTGCGCAACCGCTTGCAGTACCTGAGCGATGTAGGCTTGGGTTATCTCACTCTCGACCGAGGCTCGGCAACCCTTTCGGGTGGAGAGAGCCAGCGCATAAACCTCGCAACCCCGCTTGGTAGCAACCTTACGGGCTCGTTGTATATACTCGATGAGCCTTCGATTGGTCTGCATCCAAGAGATACCCACCGCCTTATAGAGGTGCTGAAACAGTTGCGAGATATGGGCAACACCGTTATTGTCGTGGAGCACGAGGAGGAGGTAATCCGCAGTGCCGACCACATTATAGATATAGGCCCCGAAGCAGGCAAAAATGGCGGTAGAGTAGTGTATAGTGGCGATTTAGAGCATCTTTCCACCGCCACCGAGAGTTACACTGCCGACTATCTTTCGGGCAGACGAGAGATTGCCGTACCTGCTTCCACAAGAGGTTGGAGCAACTTTATAAAACTTTGCGGTTGCCGACACAACAACCTCAAAAATATAACGGTCAAAATTCCGCTGGGCGTTATGACCTGCATCACAGGCGTAAGTGGCTCGGGCAAATCATCGCTTGCGAGGGATATTCTCTATCCTGCACTGCATCGTGAGTTGGCAGATACAGGCGACCACCCGGGCGATTTCGATGGTTTGAGTGGCGACACTGCACTTCTCAAAGGTGTGGAGATGGTCGATCAAAACCCTATCGGCAAGTCCTCTCGCTCAAACCCTGCGATATATATCAAGGCGTGGGACGAAATCAGAAAACTCTTTGCCGAGCAACCATACGCCAAGCACAACAATATAACCGCATCGCACTTCTCGTTCAACTCGTCGGGAGGTCGTTGCGAGGTGTGTCAGGGCGAGGGCTCTATTAAGGTATCGATGCAGTTTATGGCGGACATTACGCTCACCTGCGAGGCTTGCAACGGCAAACGCTTCAAAGACGAGGTCCTCGAAGTGAAGTATCGCGATAAGTCGGTGAGCGACATCCTCGATATGAGTGTCGATGAGGCGATAGCCTTTTTCAGCGAAGATACCAAAGAGTGCCGCCGCATTATCGAGCGACTAAAAACACTGAGCGATGTAGGCTTGGGATATGTAAAGCTCGGACAGCCCTCATCAACCCTTTCGGGTGGTGAGAGTCAGCGAGTTAAGTTGGCTTCGTACCTTGCACGAGAGTTTACCGACAAGCGAATGATGTTTATCTTCGACGAGCCGACTACGGGATTGCATATCCACGATATAAATCGCCTTTTGAAGGCGTTTAATGCGCTGATTGAGGCTGGGCATACAATAGTCATCGTGGAGCATAATATGGAGGTTATCAAATGTGCCGACCACATTATCGACCTTGGTCCCGAGGCGGGCGCAGAGGGCGGTACAATCGTCTTTGAGGGCACACCAAAGGAACTTGCCAAGTGCGACCAAAGCCACACAGCAAAGTTCCTTCGCAAATTGAGAATTGATAATTGAGAATTGACAATTAAAGGTATTAAATTTTTAATTTAAGATATACTACTATGCCTAAACTTGTAACTGCTGACCTATCGAACAATGCAGAACCTTGTGTTTTGCGTTATACAACTGTGGATAATGAAATGATGGATAATATCGAAGCTGATGTTTTTGATGCTGAAATTATTTCGCACACATATGACAATAGCGGAGGAGTTATTGTATTTAATAAAGCTATTACATTGATAGGGAATGGAGCATTTTACAAATGTGAAAATCTAACAAACATAACCATTCCTAATAGCGTTAATAAGATTGGCAATAATGCATTCGAGGGTTGCTCGTGTTTAACAAGCATTATAATACCGCATAGTGTTATTTCAATTGGACATGAAGCTTTCATCGGCTGCCGCTGCTTAACATCTTTTTACGGAAAATTTGCATCAACAGATAATCGTTGTTTGATAGTAGATGGTGCTTTAATAGCATATGCTCCTGCAGGGTTAAGATCATATACAACACCAAATAATATTTCTTCAATAGGAAAAGGAGCTTTTCGTGATTGCGATAGCTTAAAAGATATAATCATCTCTGATGATATCATTTCTATTGAAGACTATGCATTTATAGGTTGTTCATCGTTAGCATGCATATCAATCCCTTGTAATGTCACCTCTATTGGAAATTATGCATTTCGTAATTGTAAATGGCTAACAAGTGTAACTATTCCAAATAGTGTCACTTCAATCGGAGAGGGTATATTCTCTAACTGTAGTTGTTTGACGAGTATATCTCTTCCTGATAGCATTACTTCTATTAAGGCTGAAACATTTCAATACTGCACCAATTTGATCAGCATATCTCTTCCTGATAGCATTACTTCGATTGGAAGTTTTGCTTTTCGCAATTGCATAAGATTAATGAATATATCAATTCCCAATAACACTATTGAAATTTGCAATTGTGCATTTGATGGCTGTCGTAGTCTGCCAAACATTGACAATATTCGCTATGCCGACACTTATTTAGTTGAGGTAATGGATAAATCTCTTTTGTCATACACCATAAAGCAAGGTACTCGTTTTATCGGAGATAAAGCATTTGAAAATTGCAGCCGTCTAACAAGTATAATAATTCCTAATAGCATCTTTTCTATTGGGCATCATGCATTTGCTAATTGTAATTGCTTGAAAAGCATATCAATTCCTGATGGTGTCATACAGATTGGATATGACGCATTCCGTAATTGTCGTAACTTAGAAAGGTTTTCTATTCCTAATAGCATTACTACAATCGAAAATTATGCATTCTCAGGCTGTAGTAGTCTAAACGAGATAATCATTCCCAAGAGTATTACCGAACTTAAAGAAGGTTTATTTTGTGATTGTAACAATTTGATAAGCGTAGTAATCCCCGATGGTATTCTACGTATTGAAAACGATACATTCCGTAATTGTCATAATTTAACAAACATTACACTTCCTAATAGTATTGTTGAAATAGGTAATAGTGCATTCGGAAATTGCCGCAACTTAACCAAAGTAATTTTGCCTAATAGATTACTTTCTATTGAAATAGGAATATTCCAAAATTGCAGTAGTTTAACAGATGTAGTTATTCCTGATAGAATAACTATGATAGGAGCGTGGGCATTTTCAGGATGCACTAATTTAAAAAACATAACTATCCCTAATGGTGTTAAATCTATGGGGTGGAGAGCATTTTATGGTTGCAGTAATTTGGCAAGTATTACTATACCAAACAGTATTACTGAAATCGAAAAGGACACCTTTCTAGAGTGCAGCAGTTTGTCAAGCATAATTATACCTGACAGCATTATATCTATTGGGAATGACGCATTTTGCTTGTGCAAAAACCTTAAAACCATTATCTGTAAAGCTACAACTCCTCCTAAATTAGGATTTGAAGCTTTTGAATACATTCACAATGAAGCAATAATTGTCATTCCAGAAGGCTGCGAAGATGCATATAAGAATAGCGATTGGCGAAAATATTTAGATTAAAACAATGAATATTGCCACGAGCCTATGGCTCTCGCAATGACAATTTATAAATAAAAATACCTTTAATTGTCAATTATCAACTGTCAATTGTCAATTAAAAAAACTATGGAAGAGTTTTTTATATACGAACTATCCAACGGCATTCGTTGCATACACCGCCAGACAAAGAGTGGGGTGGCACGATGTGCGATAATGATAAATGCCGGCACTCGCGATG
>JAGCLL010000212.1 GCA_017647025.1 Alistipes sp.
CTAACGAGTTCTACGCATTGCCACAGTCGCCACAGACTTTGAAGCAGTTGTTGATGGTGTCGGGTTACGACCGCTACTTCCAGAGTGTTCGTTGCTTCCGTGACGAGGATTTGCGTGCTGACCGTCAGCCAGAGTTTACTCAGATTGACTGCGAGATGTCGTTCGTAGAGCAGGAGGACATCCTCAATGTATTCGAGCGTTGGGCAAAGCATATGTTCAAGAGCGTCTTGGATATAGATTTTACAGAGCCTTTCCGTCGTATGCCTTGGAGTGAGGCTATGGAGAAGTATGGCTCGGATAAGCCAGATTTGCGCTTCGGTATGGAGTTCTCGGATATTACCGACTTGGCTCACGGCCACAACTTCTCGGTATTTGACGACGCAGAGTATGTTGTAGGTTTTGCAGCAACAGGTTGCGCTTCGTACACTCGCAAGCAGATTGATGCCTTGACCGACTATGTTAAGCGTCCGCAGGTGGGAGCCAAGGGCTTAATCTGGATTAAGGTCGAGGAGGCTGGCATTAAGTCTTCTATCGATAAGTTCTTCTCGCCAGAGGAGTTGCAGGCTATCGCCGAGCGCATCGGTGCAAAGGCTGGCGACTTGTGCTTGATTCTCTGCGGTAAGAAGTATAAGGCTCTCACACAGTTGTGCGCACTCCGTTTGGAGGTTGCCGAGCAGTTGGGCTTGCGTGATCCGAAGAAGTTTGCTCCACTCTGGGTTGTTGACTTCCCAATGTTCGAGTGGGACGAGGAGACCGAGCGCTTCTACGCTAAGCACCACCCATTCACCTCGCCAAAGCCAGAGGATGTAGACAAGTTGGAGAGCGATCCAGGTGCAGTGCGTGCTAACGCATACGACTTCGTATGTAATGGTACCGAGATTGGTGGTGGCTCTATTCGTATCCACGACCCTAAGTTGCAGTCGCTCATCTTCAAGTGCTTGGGCTTCACCCCTGAGGCTGCTGAGGCACAGTTTGGCTTCTTGATTAACGCATTCCGCTATGGTGCGCCACCTCACGGTGGTTTGGCATTCGGTTTCGACCGTCTTTGCTCGTTGTTCGGTGGCGTAGAGTCTATCCGTGACTTTATCGCATTCCCGAAGAATAATGCTGGTCGTGATGTGATGCTCGATGGTCCATCGCCAATCGATCAGGCACAGCTCGACGAGTTATACCTCTCACTTGTTCCATTCGAGAAATAGTATTGAAAATACTAAATATCGCAAATCGCCTCGATTTTAATGGTCGGGGCGATTGTTTTTTGTTGAATTTTACATATCTTTGTGGTGATGATAAATAATTTAAAACCAAAATCATAAACTATGAGAAAACTACTTTTTGCAGTCGTAGCGATGCTCTTGGCAGTATCGTGTTGTAACTCAAACGAGAGTGTTGAGTTGCAGATTACTTACAAGGATGGCACTACCGTTACCGAGGTTCGTCCGTTGAAGGTGAAGGGTTGCCTTCGTGGGGAGAAGTACCTCCACTTCGAGATGTCACAGCAGGAGTTGTCGAAAATTGCAGACTTGAAGGTGTTACCTTCGTTTGCTCGTGCCAAGGTTGGAGAGGAGGGATATTTCCTTACAACCGAGGGTATGTTGGTTACATTTAAGCCACTATCTGCTGAGGCGAAACGCAAATGTAAGATACCATTTAATTTGTTGGCATTGAGTGGTTTCAAAGTGCGTGGAACTTGCTACGCATCGGTGATGAAGGGGTTGGAGTTCGAGAACTACCACTTTGTTGAGGTGGTTGATGATAAGGAGTATCAATATGTATATCACTACAATACGCTGAAAGATATAGAGCCTTACGAGCCTCTCTCGATAGACTTCTACCCGTTGAAAGGCGAGGAGGCAAACTATGCAGGTATGGCACGACTCTATCGTCAATACCTTATCGAAACCGACCAGATGCCAAAGGCTGTGCGTGAGCGTGTGGGCGAGAATGAGCATCTTGCTTATGCGGCTAAGGCTCCCGAAATTCGTATCCGTCTTGCGTGGAAGCCAGTGCCAACCCCAGAGGAACATCAGACTTTGGAGAATGAGCCAAAGATGACCGTAGCAGTTACTTTCGACCAAGTGAAGGATATTGCTGACGAATTGAAGCGTCAAGGTGTCGAGAAGGCACAGTTGTGCTTGGTGGGTTGGAATGTTAAGGGTCACGATGGTCGTTTCCCTGACCACTTCCCAGTTGAGGAGGCGCTCGGTGGCGAGGCGAAGTTGAGAGAGTGTATCGCCTATGTGCAGAGTCTTGGTTATAAAATAGTGGCACATACTTGCCGCACCGATATATACGAGATTTCTAAGGATTGGAACAATGGCTACGATGCCGCTCGTAAGGCAGATGGCTCGTTGGTGGAGCGATATCCTATTGGAGGCGGTATGATGTACGACATCTGCTACAAGCAGTCCTACGAGAAATACTACAAGGAGCAAGAGCCAAAGGTTGCAGAGTTGGGCTTCCGAGGTTTGGAGTATATTGATGTGTTGTCAGTAATATATCCGCACGAGTGCCACAATCCAGAGCACCCGGTAAATCGTAAGGAGGCAGCAGAGTATGCCAACAAGATGCTCGCCGAGTTGCGCCCAATGTTTGGTGGTAGCCAGTCCGAGGGCGGTGTATACTATGTGGCAAAGTCACTGGACTACGCCCTATACGCATCGATGAATATGGATCGTATTCAGCGATACGAGATGCTTGATGACTATGTACCAGTATGGCATATTGTTTTCAATGGTTATATCTTAAACAATGCAGGAGCGCAGACCGTAAACTATACCATCAAGGAGCCTTGTTGGTATTTGAAAAGTATAGAATATGCGTCCCGTCCGATCTTCTACTTCTACTCGGCATATCGTGGTAAGGGTAGTAATTGGATGGGTGAAATCGACCTTACAATGGCCAATAAATCTGATTTGGAGCGCTCGGTTGCGGCAATTAAGCGAGGTTACGACGAGTTTCAAACTCTGCAACACTTGCAGTATGAGCATCTTGACGACCACTTCGAGGTAACGGATGGTGTAAAGTGTAGTGTCTACTCTGATGGTACTTGTATAGTAGTAAATTACAACAAAGAGCCTTATCTGTTCGAAGGTAAGGAGGTTCCAGCAGAGAGTTACTTAATTGTAAAGTAGAGAATGAAAAGAGTCTATTTGTCGTTAATTTTACTATTTGCGGCTACGGTGTCGTTGTGTGCCGCAGAGCGACAAACTCGTGAGGAGTATGTCGAGAGATATAAGGCGATAGCCATAGCCCATATGGAGCGTTATGGCATACCTGCGAGTATTACTATGGCGCAGGGTATTTTGGAGTCGGATAGCGGAAATAGCCGCTTGTCGCTCTCGTCTAACAACCACTTCGGTATCAAGTGCAAGAAGCATTGGACGGGCGACAGAGTCTACCACGATGACGATGCCAAGGGGGAGTGCTTTCGTGCATATCCTTCGGTTGAGGCTTCGTATCAGGACCACGCCGATTTTCTCGACCAATCCCCTCGCTATGACTCTTTGTTTGCCTACCCATCTGACGACTATCGCAGTTGGGCAAGGGGCTTGAAGGCGGCAGGCTACGCTACGGCTCCCGACTATGCCGAGCGATTGGTGAAGATTATCGAGTCGATGAAACTCTATTTGCTCGATAAGGAGAATGGCAATAAAATCTACTCGGCAGCCAAGAATGCAACGGCAAATACCGAGGCGTGGTTCGAGAGTAACCTTGCCACTTCGGACGAGCAGATTAACCCTAACGCCTTCCGTGTAACGGTAAATTCGCACAAGGGTTATGGCGTATATCGCACCAACCACACCTTCTATGTTGTGGCGAAGGAGGGCGATACCTTCGAGTCGATGGGCGAGGTGTTCGATATCTCGGCGAATATGTTGCGCAAACTCAATGATGTTGCCAAAAATGGTACACTCTCGAAAGGGGATATAGTCTACATCGAGCGCAAAAAGACGCAGTGGCTTGGTAATGTTATGCAACATAAGGTTGTGCGAGATGAAAATATCTATTCGTTGTCGCAGTCGTATGGCATACGCCTCAAATCGCTGGCGAAACTCAATAAGTTGCGCAAGGGAGAGGATGTCCGCAAGGGCGATGTTATAAGGTTGAAATAATAACTTAAATCAGATACTACTATGAAGAGAGTGGTGGCGTTGCTGATGCTCGTGTCGTTTGTGGCAACAGTGTCAGCGCAGATTGTGAAGATGTCGGAGGAACCTACCGACCAGCAGTTCCGCAAGGCGGTAAAGACCCTTATGTATAAGACCAATGGTCACGACCTCACTCCAAAGCGATTGGAGGCAATGGAGAGGGTGCAGAGTGTACTCAACCGCTTCGAGCGTGAGGAGTGGCACGCCTATCGCAAGGAGAGTGATGCGGAGGCTCTTGCCGAGATGGAGAAGAGGGGTGTACCGTACTACTTGCGCCAATCGTTCGAGAAGGTGTGCAAGGAGGTGCGTACCACAAAGGTCAAGGAGGGCACAGTTGCTGTGTGGTTGCTCTACAATATGGGATATATCGTAAAGACTCCGACCACAACTTTCGCTATCGACCTCTACTCGAAGTATACCGAGAGGTTGCTCGATATGATTGATTTTGGAATGGTTACCCACGCCCATAGTGACCACAACAATTCCGCCTTCACCAAGGGTTTGGAGAGTCGCAACAAGCTTGTCTTGGCAGCCTTCGATATCAAGAATGTAGAGGAGATGCGTGTTGAGGATGGAGGTGAATACACCTTTGGCGATGTGAAGGTGCGAGTTACTCTTGGCGACCACAACAAGAAGGCTCTCAAAACGGTTGCTTCGTTCGAGATTGATTGCGGAGCAAATACCAACCATACTGTAATCTACCACACGGGCGACACCTACAACTACCGCCAACTCAACCCTGAGAAGGATGTCGATATTTTCATTCCGCACATTCGTGTAGGCTTGAATATCCCGGAGGCAATCGAGAAGTTCCACCCTCACCACCTCTTTATGTCGCACTTGCAGGAACTTGGTCACCGTGTGCATAAGTGGCGTTGGACATTCCACGATGCCCTCCGCTTGAAGGAGAAGTGGAATCACGACCATATGTGGATACCTTGCTGGGGTGAGCGTATCATATATAACAGAAACGATTGGAAATAGCATAAAGAAGATAGAACTATGGTAGAGATTCGTGAAAAAATCTTGTCGGCGATTATCGACAAGTCATCGCTCAAACAGCGAGTTTTCGACAATACATTTTCGGTATTTGGCGAGTTGAAAGATGCCCTATTGGAGATGGCATCGGAGATTGACGATGCGCTCGACGGAAAACTCGACCGCCGTGTGCGTATCGAGTACCGAGATAGAGGTAAGTTCGAGGCGCAACTCCAAATAGCCTCTGACCTGCTCCTTGTGCGTATGCACACCGATGTATTCTGCTTCGACTCGAACCATATAATCTGGCAGAACGAGTATGTGCAGATAGATAAGGCAAATGCCTACTGCGGAGTGATTGATATTTACGACTTCCTCTCCGACTCGTTCAAGTTTAACCGTTCGGCAGATGAGGGCTATCTGATTGGTCGCATCTTTATCAATCGTGAAAAGATGTTCTTCGTGGAGGGCAAGCGTCAAAACCTTGTGCGTGCAATGGCGTTTGGCAAGGAGTCTATCTCTCGTGAGAACCTTATCTCGGTACTCGAATCGGCGATCCTCTACGCATTGAACTTCGATCCGCTTACTCCGCCATACGAGGCTAACAAGCGAGTTACTGTCGAGCAGTTCAATACCAAGATGGATAACTCGAAGTTTGTTACGGGTAAGCGACTTGACTACGACTTTAATGTTGACGATATATAGAATAGTGCGTCGCAAACAATAATGGCATTCGGGCTAACGCCCTGAATGGCATGCGCACTCCGAGGAGTGCTGAATGGCAAGCGCAGTCTGATGACTGCTGAATGGCAGCGATGTAAACTTATTTGTCATTCAATGCCATTCAATGCCATTCAATGCCATCAAAAAAATAGACTATGAGAAAACTATCTCTTTTTGCAGTGGCGGTTGTGTGCGCCACTGTCGTTGCATACGGCTCGATCGTGAAATATGAGGATATAGCCAAGTGTCGTACCGCAAATGGTGCGATATATGGCGTGCGTTCAATGGCCGATGGCGAACACTTTACAATCATCAAGGGCGCAAAGATTGTGCGCTGTTCGTATGCCGATAGGGCGGATAGTCTTGTGGTGTTCGAGGGCGATTTTCGCATTGGCTCGTACCTCTTTTCGGCTGATGAGAAGCAGATTTTACTCTCCGATGCAAAGAGTGTAAAACCAATCTATCGTCGCTCGGCAACGGCAGACTACTACTTGTCAGACATTGGAGGTAAGGCTCAAAAGGTATTGACACAAGTGCGAGATGTGGAGTTCTCGGCTGATGGCAAACACCTTGTCTATGCGCAAAATAATAACCTCTATCTCTACAACATCGCAACCGCAACCTCGAAGGCTGTAACCACCGATGGCGAGTGGAACAAGATTATCAACGGCACAAGCGATTGGGTTTACGAGGAGGAGTATGGCTTTACGAAGGGGTATGCTGTATCGCCCGATGGAGCGAAGATTGCCTACTTGCGCTTCGATGAGAGCGAGGTGCCAACATTCGAGATGATGCGTTTCGACAATGAGTTGTACAACAAGGCGTACTCGTTCAAATATCCGAAGGCGGGAGATAAAAACTCGGTTGTAACGCTCCACCTCTACGATGTGGCATCGGGCAAAACTGAACAGGTGGCTACGGGAGAAAACAGCGACCAATATATCTTTAATGTGCAGTGGACTCCGGCTGGCAAATTGTCGTTCTATCGTGTCAATCGCCTGCAAAACCACTTCGAGGTGCTTTTGTGCGAGGAGGGTGGAGTAGTGCGCCCAATCTACGAGGAGCGTTCGGCTACCTATGTTGAAAGACCTTCGTCGGCAACCATACAATTTATTGATGGCGACAGATTTATTGTTAGCGAGGAGAGTTCCGCAGGATATAATCACCTCTATCTCCATAGTATCAATAAAGGTCGCTTGAATGCTATCACTTCGGGTAAGTGGGAGGTTACTTCGGTAATTGGTGTGGCGAAAAATCGCATCTACTACCTCTCAACCGAGCGTTCACCACTTGGGCGTGATTTGTACTCGGTGGGGCTGAATGGTAAGGGCAAGAGGTTGCATACTGCGGAGGAGGGCTTCAATTCTATTGCTCCCTCTGCGGGAATGCGCTACTATATCCGCACCTTTACGAATGTTACAACTCCGAATGTGGTTACGGTATGCAAGGCTTCGGGCGAGGTTATAGATACGCTGGTGGATAGCCGTGCAAAAGTTGCTGAGCGAGGAGTGTGGGTGAAGCGAGAGTTTAAGCAGTTTGTTACCGAGCGTGGAGATACGCTCAACTACTATATTCAGTTGCCATTTGGTTTCGATAAGTCGAAGAGATACCCAGTATTGCTGACGCAGTATTCGGGACCTGGCTCGCAGTCGGTGCGTAACCGTTGGTCGCTCGATTGGGAAGATGCACTGTCGCACGAGGGCTATATCGTGGCGTGTTGCGATGGTCGTGGCACAGGTTTTAGGGGTGAAGCATTCAAGAAATGCACCTACGCAGACCTCGGTCGCAAGGAGGTTGAGGATCAAATCTCATTTGCTCGTTACTTGGCAAAGCAGGAGTTTGTCGATGCGGAGCGAATTGGTATTTACGGCTGGTCGTATGGCGGATTTATGGCTCTGAACTGCGCCTTGCACGGCGAGGGGTTATTCCGTATGGCTATTGCTGTTGCGCCGGTTACATCGTGGCGATACTACGATACAATCTACACCGAGATTTACAACGGCTTGCCACAAGATAACCCAAAGGGTTACGACGATAATTCACCACTCTCGCACGCCGCAAAACTCTCGGAGCGTACGCAGTTGTTGATTATTCACGGCACGGCAGACGACAATGTACACTTCCAGAACTCTATGGAGATGTGTCGCAAGTTGAACGAGGCGGGCAAGCAGTACGATATGATGGTCTATCCCGACCAAAATCACTCGATGCGCCCTTCGGCTACGACACTGGTGCGACAGAAGATGATAGATTATACATTGAAACACCTATAACAATAGAGGCAACGAAAAAATCCGTTGCCTCTATTGTTATATATATTATAGGTATTACCACGCGGCTGTAACCAACAACTTCACTCCATTGGCGAATTGTCTATTGTTCTTGAAGGTGTAGTTTACGCACTGCTCCAACGAGTAGGCTAATTGAATACGATAGTAGTAAGAGGGCTCCCAGCCTACACTAAGCGTATATCGCATATCGATAGGGGCATTTGCGGTATTGCGCTTGATGTAATCGAAGGTGTTGTAACAGTAGTAATCAACCATTGCGCCTACCCACGCAAAACCTCTATCTTTCGAGAGGTGATACTTGTAACCACTCTCCAAATAGCAACTCTCAGTAGGGAGATTTCCGGTCAAACCTGCGATGTAGTCTCCACGCATATAGAGGGTCTTGGTGATATACGAAAATCCCGTACCCCAACGAGCCGTGAGCATATATTCGGGGTTACCATTCCAACGATAATCGGCATATTTTTGCGGATTATTCCTCTTTACCTTTGCGAAATTTCCTTCGCCCCACTGTCCATAGAGGGAGAATGTGAGGTCGTGCAACGGTTTTACGGCCAATCGGCAGAAGAAGTCGGCACTCTCGTTGCTGTTCTTCTCCAAAACACTAATGGAGGACAACACTCCGGCACTATAATGGAATACATTGTATCCGTCACGCTCGCCCAACTCGCCGAACAGACGAAAGCCTAACTCTCGCAACTTTACATCTGTGGTTGTAACATCCGTACCACCCATCTTTGCAACTCTGGCAGCAGCATACGAGTAGTCGATAAACTCAAACTTGGAGGGGCGGAAGAGATCCTGAAAGTGAAATGGATTCTGTAAGTGGCCAACAATCAAGTTGAACTTATCGGAGAGGCGATAGCGAATACGCAAGTCGAGGAATGGGTTCTCAAATCGAGCAAAGTCAAAATAGAACCAATAGTTGAGTGTTGCACCAGTGCGCTTACTCTTGTAGAAGTCGCCCGTTAGGATTACTCTGGCACGATATACACTGAACGAAGATATACCAGTAGAACTATTGCCATTTCGGTCGTCAGACCACTCATACATACCTTGCAAGAATCCGTATATTTTGAGGTAATCAATTGCCTTCTCCATCTTTGCACTCTGCTCTTCGCTCTTGGATAGGCGTGTAGCGAGAGTGGCGAAAATACCCTCATTTTCGCCGAAGTGCTCTCTCTCCTTCTCCTGGGCGTGCGAAGTTGATACTGCAAAGAGTATGATGAATGCGATTAAATATGGTCTTATCCTCATCTATAAAGTTGTGCTCGGTGGTGAGTCGTTCTACAATAATACCGTTGCCATAAACTTTACACCATTGCCAAATGGTCGATTGTTCGGGAAGGTGTAATTAACTCGATGTTCCAACGAGTAAGCCAACTGTAAACGAAGATACTTTATTGGCCAGTAACCAGCACATAGCGTGTAGCGCATATCTACATTTGCATCTTTGTTGTTGCGATGGGTGTAATCTCCGCAGTCTCGACGGAAGTAATCCACCATACCGCCAACCCATACTCTACCAGCATTCTTTGGTAGAGAGAAGTAACGAACTCCCTGCAAGAAGGCTCCCTCCGATACAAGGTTGCCGGTCAAACCTACGATATATTCTCCACGCAAGAAAATCTTGTCTGAGGTATAGGCAAAACCTCCACCCCAACGGTGAGTCTTGACATACTCGGCATTGCCCTTCCAGTTGTAATCGGCATACTTCTCTGCATCAAAGCCCGAAAGATTTGCCTCGCCTCGCTGGTAGTAGATAGCCATGTTCAACTCCTTGATAGGTTTGATTGTCAATCTTCCAACAATATCTTTGCTCTTGTTGTCATCTTTGAGATTTATGCCATTACCATTAAGTATGGCAAGGTTGTAGTTGATGATGCTGTATCCGTTGCGGTGAATAAAGCCTCCGAAGAGTTGAATACCAGTATCACGACCAGATGAAGTATATCCTGTGAGGTCTTCACTACCCAACTTTACAAGGTTACGAACTACATACGAGAAGTCGATAAACTCATACTTTGCCGATGTTGTAGCCGCTTCGTATGAGAATGGGTTCATAAACTGTCCTAACTGCACACCCAACTCTTTGAATGGCTGATAGCGCACCCACGCCTCTATGAGAGGGTTTTGAGGGATACGCACAACATCGAAGAGGAAGCGGTAGTCAATCTTTGCACCCTTCTCGCCGCTATACAATGTTCCCGCAAGATTCATTCGGGCGCGACGGATATGGAAGGTTGATGTTCCTGTATTAGCATTGCCCTTTCGGTCGTCAAGCCAATCGTATTGCGCTTGGAAAAATGCCGTAAGGTGGGCATATTTGCGAATCTCCTGAAAGGCCGCAATGCGCTTCTCGCTCTTTTCGAGGCGAGTTGAAAGTTCTGCAATGCTCTGCTCTGTACTCTTGCTCTGCTCGCTCTGCGCAGTCTCTTGCGCTGACGCTGTGAATGCTAAAATTAGAGTAACGACAATTAGTAAAAATCTCTTCATCTCTTATTTATTGTTTTTCTCTTTCCACTCTTTGAGGTAGTCGATGCAGAATGCTCCCTTTTGAGCCTTGTATTTATCGAGGTTAGAGCCTGAGTGCCAAGTGGTGTATCCACCAGTCAACCCCGCATCATACAAACCTCTAATCTCCTTCTCCACATCCTCTGCATCGTAGCGCAAGCCATTTCTGTCAACATGGCGCATTACAGGATACGCCTGAATCCAAGTGCGCACCGCCGCAGGGGTAGGAGTTACTGCCTGACGACCTTGAACACGCTCTCCCCACGCCTTCAACAACTCGTATGGGTGGTTCCAAGGCTTCTGAATGCCGTAGTAGCCATTCGAGAAGTGGTCGGGATAAGGCATACCGCATATAGCATCGCATACATTCGATATGGCAGGCCAATACTGACCATATGCTGTGGTGTAGCCAGGATTTGCCGCCTCGCCAAATACATCCACCGAAACATAGGCTCCAACGGCGTGAATCTCGTCGCACGCATACTGCACAAAGCGCTGAATAACCTGAACCTTCGACTCGTTATACTTGTTGTGGTAATCGATGATGTTATTCTTCTCAATCTTGGTCAAACGATCAGGGAAACGCACATAGTCGAAGTTAATCTCGTTGAAACCGAACTTGCGGACTGCCTCCTTTGCCAACTCAACATTAAATTGCCACACCTTACGGTCGTATGGACTTGGCCAATATGCTTTGTTGTGCTTGAATGGTTTTCCTGTTGCACGCTCCGAAATAGCCACCTCTGGGTGATCCTTCACAAAGTGTGAGTCCTTGAAGCAGGTGATACGACCAACCACATAGAAACCCTCCTCGTGGAGTCGCTTTACGGCGTTGCTATACATCTCCTCCTTGCCATTGCCTGCATAACGGTAGTTTGTGGGCGAATACTTCGCCATAGCCTCTGCCTTGTAACCGGGGCACTCGTTATCCTTGATGTCGATAACGAAGGTGTTGATTTTGGTCTGCTTGGCATAGGCGATATAAGCCTCGATATTGCCGAGTGTCGATGGCGAGATGTTGAGGTAGAGCGAATAGCACGCCTCTGGCATCTTGTTGTTCTCGAATACAACTCGCTCGGTAGGGTAGAAGTCGCAACCGAAGGCCTCACCTCCACCAAAGGTGTTCCTGATAGCCTTGTGTACTTTGTCATACTGCTCCGCCTTGTAGCGTTTGAGCGACTCCTCCTTGGAAAATACGAGATATTTGCCGTAGATGTAACCCTCCTTGTCGCCCTGCTTAACCTTATAGCGATTTACTCGACCATCTGCACGCAACGAGTCAAAACCGAGCACCATCAACTTTTCGCCCTTGTCGCCTAAACCTCCTATGAGCGATGTCTTGCAGTCGCTGATGATTGACGCAGGTGTTCGCACCCACATCTCTCGCTCCTGAGCAACCTCCTGCTTTGAGGTAACCAATGATTGCGATTTGGCGTAGAAATACTGCTTTGGAGTGAGTTCGATAGGTATGTAGTTCTGCTTCTCGATTTTTACCGCCTTGCTGAGGGTAGCACGCACTTTGCGACCACGCACGATTGTCTGCACCTCGCTGAGGTTACCCACCTCATCAATAGAGTAGAGTTGAACATCGGTTGTAGTTGATGCGAGGTAGCGCTCCTCGATAATCTCTTTGTTGTCGCACGACGATAATGTAATCGCTATTAGAAGGGCGAAAATGGCTATCTTTTTCATAAAAAATATCATAATTGATAACGAGCGTGCAAAGATACGAAAAAAAATCGTATATTTGCCTGACGAAAGGTGCAAATCTTTCAAGATTTGCGAATTATTTTTTCAGATAAGCCCTTGTAGTTCAACGGATAGAACGAAGGTTTCCTAAACCTTAGATAGCAGTTCGATTCTGCTCGGGGGTACTGCTTAAAATGGTGGGAGATGCGTACAGAAGTATGGCATCTCTTTTTGTTTCTCTCTCCCTGCCCGAGCAGAATCGTTCAGCTTGTTGCGCCTCGGCAGAGTTGTCTGCGCTGTGTGAATATGAGCGTAGGCTAATTGCTACGCAATTATAAGTCTTGGGTGGATAGGCGAAAAAGTAAATAAATCTCCTTTTCGCCTATCCACCCAACACTTACAACTTCGTTGTACGCCTCCGCTCCTATCTTGGCTTGCTCTGCTCTCGGCTGCTGCCGCTGGTCGAATCTGTGTTGTGAAAAGAAAGTTTCTCCTTTTTCCTGTTTCGTTTTTCGTTTTCTCGGCTTTTGCTGCCGGTCGATTCTGTTGTGGGGGAAATGGGATATCAGTGATAATAGGATTTGATGGGATTAGATGGGTGTTTCCTATCTTATCCTATTCGGTCCTATCTAATCCTATTCTTCGCTCTCCACTCAATGCGTGCAATAAAAAAAGCCACCCGAATAGGTGGCTTTTTTGGCGTTCTGTCAAGTTCGAACAGTTTGACCTCAACTTTCAATCATCCCACTCGGAGCAAATTGTTTTTGCGACCAAGTCCCCCTTTTGCAAAGGGGGATTTAGGGGGAATGTTGAGATATGTTCGTTCTTGTCAAGCCTTAGTTGAGGCTTGGCAAGAACGAATAGTCCTTCGAGTAGTGGAGATGCTGCTCAATGTAGTTTGCAGGGTACGAAACCTTAACATCAACGATGTTGTCGCCATCCATAACCAACTCGTACTCAGGATTTACGAAGCCTCCATAAGGCTCGATGTTGAGTGCATAGTAACGATCACGAATCTCCTTGTGGAGGTCGTAGTCAATCTTTACTGCATACTTCTCGATCAACGCCTTACCAGCCTCGAAGTCACCCTCCGACTTGATGCGCTGAATCTCGTAGAGTTGCTGGCCGAAAATCTCACGCAACTTATCGAAGTCGTTAACTACGAGGTAGCGCTTGCCATCCTTAACAACCCACTCGATAACATTCTCCTCCTTGCCGAGGTCATAAGCCCACTCGGCGATGAGTTTACGGTTACGCATATGAGCCTGCTCGACATTCTTGCCCAACTCGATGCGTGAAAGTTGAGTCATAGCACCATTCATAATATAAGAAGCGTACTGCGCCTTTGCAACATCGAGTGAAGGAATCAAACCAATCTCAACCATCTTCTCGTCACCCAAATAGTAGAGTGCGAAGAGGTCAGCACGAGTCTCTTCGAGTGGCGACGAGTATACGCCCAACTCGGTACCTGTTGTACCTGGTGCCAACTGTCCCGAACCGTGACCAAGGCACTCGTGAAGGTCGGTGTGGAGGTCGTCAGAGAGTTTGCCATACTCCTTCATACGAGCACGATCCTCCTCACGGAGTACGAACTCCTCAGCAAAACCGCCACCCTGTGCAGCCTTCTTGTATGCGTAGGTGATGTTGTCGATAGTAACAGACTTTGAGCCGTGCTCCTTACGAATCCAATCTGCGTTTGGAAGGTTGATGCCGATAGGAGTTGTTGGATAGGTGTCGCCACCGAGCATAGCCACGGTGATAACCTTTGCCGATACACCCTTAACCTTCTCCTTGCGGTATGCAGGATTGATTGGAGAGTGGTCCTCAAACCACTGTGCATTCTCCGAGATAATCTGTGTGCGGCGGCAAGCCTCCTTGTCGAGGAAGTTTACAACAGCCTCCCACGAAGCCTTATATCCGAGTGGGTCGCCATATACCTCGGTAAAACCATTTACGAAATCGACATTCGAAGTGGTATCCTTAACCCAAGAAACATTGAAAGCGTCGAAGTCACGCAAGTCGCCCGACTTGTAGTACTTAATCAACAAGCCGATAGTGGTCTTTGTTGGCTCCTCTGCAACCTCGTAAGCCTTCTCCAACCAGTAAACAATCTGCTCCAAAGCCTCGGTGTACATACCGCCAATCTTGTAGGTTTGCTCGTAGATTTTGCCATTCTTCTTCACGAGTTTTGAGTTCAAACCATAAGAGATTGGGCAAGGATCGTTGCCAGCCTTCTTAATCATTGCGTTGTAGAACTTCTCAACCTCCTTCTGGGTTACACCCTCGTAGTAGTTGCCTGCCGATGTTGCGATAACATCTGCACCCTTGGCCTGGTTGAGGCGTGTAGCGTAGAGTGCAGGGTTGAAGATAGCCTCCAAGATTACCTCTTTCTCTACTGGCGACTCAACGCTGTACTTATCCCACTGCGCCGAGAACCACTCACGAGAGAACTCTGGCTGGAACTTGTCGTTTGAGTAGTGGTGGTGGATACCGTTAGCCAACCACACCTTCTTCAAATACTTCTCCATTGCCTTGAAATCATCGCACTCCTTGCAACCATCGTATGAAGTGTAAATCTTCTCCAATGCACGACGGATTGTGAGGTTGTACTTGAAGTTCTGGTCAAACAAAATATCACGACCACACTTTGCGGACTCTGCCAAGTAGTAGATCAAAATTTTGTCGTTCAACGACTGATTCTCAAATTCAGGCACCTCGTAGCGGATAATCTTCACATCGTCGAAGCGATCCACAATCCAAGGTTGCTCTGTTGCCTTCTCCTTACACGAAGTAAGTGCCATTGCAATAACTCCCATTGTTAAAAAAACGATTTTTTTCATAATAACTACATATATTTATTTAAGTGTTGTTCTCTTTTGTATTAGCCACAAGTTAGACTAAAATAGATGCCTCCATACATCAACTACAATCTCTATCGTCAGCCACATCGACACGGCAAGTTTGATACCTGTACCGATAAAGAACGAGAGAAATGAGCCAAGACCGCTACGGATAGCACGCTGCTTGTCGCTGCCGTCGTAAATCAACTCGCCGAGCAGTGCTCCGACAAATGGACCTACAATAATACCTACGGGGCCGAAGATAAAACCTGCGAGAACTCCCGCCATAGCACCTCTCTCGCCCGCCTTCGAGCCACCAAACTTCTTGGTCATATACGAAGGTAGCACATAGTCGAGTACCGAAACAATTGCGGTCAGCACTCCGAATACCACAAGCCACGCTACCGAAATCTCGGCATAGGAGCAGAAGTAGAGGCACACATAACCAGCGTACGCCAACGCCACGCCTGGCAGTACGGGTACGATACAGCCTATACAGCCAATTACAGCAAAGAGTGTCGCAAGTACCGATAACAGAGTGTCCATAATAGTTTTCCGCTTTCCGTTTTCCGTTAGCGAACCAACTTATTGGTCGCTGTGTCGGGGAAAATCACATTTGGTTCAAACGATTTTGCCTCCTCGAAATCCATCGAAGCGTACGAAATGATAATCACGATGTCGCCAACGCTTGCCTTGTGTGCCGCAGCGCCATTCAGACAGATTACGCCACTACCTGCCTCACCGGGGATAGCGTAGGTTTCGAGTCGCTCTCCATTGGTAACATTTACCACCTGTACCTTCTCGCCACGAATGATGTTCGCAGCCTTCAATAACTCCGAG
>JAGCLL010000213.1 GCA_017647025.1 Alistipes sp.
CATCTCCACACTTTCTTTATTTTTATAATCACCGCATAGGAGATGCTACGGTACAAAAACTTTTATTATTATGAAAAGATTTTTTCTTTTATTAGCGGTGGTCGGAATGTTGTTCACCGCTTGTAGTGAGGCCGGCACTACTGAGCAACCAAACACTCCGACAGAGCCGGAGTATGTAACCGTATCTTTGGGCCTTAATGTTGGGCTTGATTATGGGTATCAGCCACTTTCTCGCGCCGAGGAGAACAACGACCTCTATGGTATTCAGGTCTACTCAACCCCAATTCCTGCTACCGAGAATGCAGAGTGGACAAAGTACGCTTACGGTCTTTTTGACACTACCGACAACCTCACTGTTAAACTTATCAGAGGCTACGAGTATAAGTTTGAAACTATAATGGTAAAGGATGGTAAGGAGAAGTTAGCTAATGGCAACCTTTATAATGGACCATTCATTCATGAAATGTCACCTAATTCTTATGACGGTAGTGGTACTTCACTGTCTATGTCATTTATCTATGGCCAATTAGGTATGCGTAAATGGGGCGATGATGGCCTTAACCGCTATCTAAATGTAGAACTTTACTATGGAGAGTTGGTGGGTTATATACCGGGTGATAATGACTCAAAGGCAACTATCGAACTTAAGCGTACCTCTTTTGGCGCTAAGTTTTTTTGCAAAGGGTGACTATGCAGAGAATGGTACTTTGGAGATTATTATGGGAAACGACCCAAAACCACATCTTACTCTAAACCTTGCTGAGGGTAATGAGGTGTCAGGGATTTTCTCATTTGATAATGTGCGTGCTGCTTGGCTTGATGAGAACTATACCGAGACAATATCTGTATCACTCCGTATTGCATACTCTGATGGCACATCCGCACCATTGGGAACACACAACATTACCTTCAAGCGCAATATAACAACAGTTGTAAATGTCGATTTGAGCGTAGGCGGTGATAGTGGTGTTGGCTTTGTAGTAACTGAGAGTGGCGAGATGCCAGAGGACTCAGAGGTCACAATCAAGGATGGCGAGATTGTCGACACCGAAATCGAGACAAAATAAGCAAACTGAAAAGTTTGAGTTCTCAAAGCCTTCCCAATCGGGAGGGCTTTTTTTTCTTGGCTTTTAGCCATTGGCCATTGGCCGACCAAGAAGATGGCATTTAATGACATTCGGGCTTTCAGCCCTTAATGACATAGAATGGCAAGCGCAGTCTAACGACTGCTTAATGGCAAGTCGGCTTTTGTTATTAAATGTCATTCAGCGACCAACGGGAGCGCATGTCATTCGTTGTCATTCAATGTCATTGTCAGCCGACAAAAAATCGCACAAAAAAAAAGGAGAGAAAAATCTCTCCTAACTCCTAACTTCTCACATCTCCTACTCCTCCGAGAGTCCGACGGCCTTCATACCGTCGACGAAGTATTGCGGTGCTCGGCAAGGTCTACGAGTTTCACCATTAAGGAAACCAAGCCAAGTGTGGCCTGTATTTATAAGTGTGCCCGCCTCGTTATATATCTCGTAGCGCACCTTGAAGCGTACCATTGGTATCTCATCCACAATCACACGCACGGTCAGCACCTCGTCGAAATAGGCTGGTTGAAGATACTTACATCCCACCTCCAATATAGGCGAGATAATGCCCATCTTCTCCATATCGGCGTAAGGCATACCCCACGCACGCAACGCCTCAACACGAGCCATCTCGTAATAGACTATATAGTTCGAGTGGTGAACGATACCCATCTTGTCGGTATCCTTATAGTTCACCCTAACCTTTGCATCGTAACTAATCATAGCAAAATCTCTATTTTTTCTGAAAAATACTCTTTTTGTCTTAATACGCCATCTGCCACCTCACAAGTCGAAGCATTGCCGTTGATAGTGCAATCATAGCGACCATCGCAAGGTAACAATTTATAGTTATCGGTAGCCACTCTACCCTCTGCATCCGCCTCCCCTATTATTATATAGGTATGGCCAAGCAGTTGGCGTGCTTGCGACATCTTACCCTCCGACATAGCCTGGCGAATAACAGTTGAACTTACTTTCCCTCCATTATCAGTATATTGCGCCACCTCAACAACCTTCAACGCTCCGTGCTGCACCAAGAACGAGTGATCGCCCTCCTTATTGTGTCCAAAATGGTGGTTATAACCCACAATAAGTTCCTTTATGCCGAGCCTACCAACAAGGTAATCATCTGTAAACACCTCGCGAGAGAGGCGACTGAAAGCCTCGTCAAAGGGTATAACAACAACATAGTCAACCCCAACCGACTCCAACAACAGGCACTTCTCCTCCAAGGTCGAAAGGAGTTTCAACCCCTCATCGTTGCCAAGAGTTATGCGAGGATGAGGCTCGAAGGTCAGCACAACACTCTCGCCACCACACTCCCTTGCTCGGCGAACAACCTCGTCGAGGAGTATGCGATGTCCACGATGCACCCCATCATAAGAGCCCACCGTAGCCACGCCATAGTGCAGTGCGGGAGGATTGTCGAAGCCCCAAACAACCTTCATCGTTACTGATTATTGTTCTCCTCGGCAGCCTTTACGAAGTAGGCAACCTTTTCGAGAATTGTTGTAATATCGAAGTTCTCCACCACAATACCTTGTGGGAAGTTAAGCGGTACTGATGTGAAGTTTAGCACACCCTTAATACCGGCATTGATAATCGGCACGGCATACTGCGCAGCCAACGACGACGGCAACGAGATAATGACGATACTAATATCGTTATTCGACACCACCTCCTCGAAATCCTTGACATCATAGCACGGAATATCCATAATCGTTTGGCCAATCTTCGCCTCATCAATATCGAATGCCGCCGTAATGCGGATATTCAACTCTTTGCTATTGAAGTACTTGGTAATTGCTTGACCGAGGTGTCCCATACCTATGACCGCCACCTTCATAGTGTTCTCACTATAAAGTATCGAGTCGATAAAGTCTATAAGAACTCTCACATCATAGCCCTTCTTCGTGTCGCTCGAAAAGCCTATCAGCATCAAATCTCGACGCACCTGCACAGCCGTAATGCCGTGCATACCTGCCAAGATATGCGAAAAGACATGGGTGATGCCCCTCCTACTGCACGCTATAAGTGTTCGGCGATACTCACTGAGTCGCTCAATGGTTTTTTCGGGTATTGGAGTTTGGATATTCGACATCTTCTATTCGGTTGTTATGGTGAAATTACTGTTGTAATTGACCTTTATCCACTGATTATTTATGTGCAAACCATTTGTATCATTAGGCTCAAACGAGTACGGAGTCAACAGAGGTCGCAGATGCACACCCTCCAAACCAGTCTCCATTGCGCCATACAACGATTTAACAAATACCACTGCCGCATCGTAACCTCGATAGGCGTATAGCGAAGGGAGAAGTCCAAACTCCTCTACAAAGCGCTTATCGAACGCCTTGATGATAGGCTCACTACGACGAGCGTGGTAGGTGGAGAGCATAGTTACACGATTGGTAAAGAGTATTGCTCTATCGATGTTGCGATAGCGATTCCAGCGGTTATTTCCATACACTACAAATGGCACAACCCTCTGCGAGCGAGCAGTCAAAGCGATATTTGCCGAAGCAATGGCTGCCAAAATTCTATCAACCTCAATCTCGTTATCGGCTGTAATAACAATCACCGAAGGCTCCTCGCCACGCAAGAGTGGCGACATATCGCTTGGTGAAGGTGTCTCATCAACCTCCAACCCCTCGGCACGCATCTTCTCACGCTCCTTCTCTCGCTTTTCGATTATCGAAGGGTGCTCATAAATATATTTATGCTCCACCACATACGAGGTATCTTTGAGCATCGAGCGCACCTCGGCATCAAACTCTTTATCTACATTGTCGGTAGAGATTATCACCACTCGCTTCGAGCCATCGAACATATTTCGCACCTTATCCAACTTTGTGGCTGGCGAAGGCGACATCTGAAATACTGCGGGGCTGATAGTTTGCGTAAGGTTTGCAAGTGGCGACACGATAGGCGTACCCTTCTCTCGCAGAGCCTCGGCTACGGGTATAAGTTCGTCCTCGTAGACAGGACCAACCACAAGGTCAGCCTTTCCGAGTGCGCCCGAAGCGACAATATCCGCCACACGATTGTAGTCGTGTGCCGTATTGTAGAGGTTGAGATTTACCGAGTAGCCAGCCATACGCACGCTATCCAAACCGACCAAGAAGCCTCGATAGAAATCGAGGTAGTTCTGCGATGGTCTATCCTCCGAGCCAAGCGGCAGCAACAACGCCACCTCTGCCCTATCACAATTCTTCAATGTGCGGAACGATATAGGCTCAACCTTTGGTTGCTCAACCACAGGTTGTACCTCTGCTTGCGGCTGTTCCGACTGTGCAACCTCCGACTGTGCAACCTCCGACGGCGACACAGCGCTCTCTGTTGCAGAGTGTTTTTTTGCTCCTCGCCCCACCGTAGGCATCTCAACAGAGGAGTTCTGCACCGAGGTCGGTATCTTAATACGCTGTCCAGCCTTTAAGCCTTGGGCTAACACATCGTTCACCTTAACAATTTCGTCGACCGTAGTGCCATACCTTCTCGCCAACGAATAGAGAGTTTCGCCCTTCACGACATCGTGAATGGCATACTTCACACCTCCAATGACGACAAGTTCCTGTGCCGAGAGCCCCGACACCACACAAATAAGCAATAGGGTTAGAATTAGACTGCGTATCTTCATCTAAAATCTATTTCAAGCGTAATTTAATCTCCGTAAAAATTTTCTTGGTGTATTGAGGAAAGTCGCCCTCCATAATCCAAGCGTAGTAACTCGGATCTTTGCGGAATACCTCCTCGACGCTCTTACCTTTGTGCTTACCAAAGGTAAAGACCTCGACATCTTCCCCGTTGATTTTCTCGATAGCAATGCGACCGGCAAAGTCGGCTGTCTTGGCACGAGTAGAGAACTCCGAAAGGAACTCTACGCTATTCTCCAAGTCGCCATACTTGTCGAGTTGAGCACACAGCACCTCGTAAGTCGCCATCGTGTCGGCATCGGCACTATGTGCCGCCTCCAACTCCTTGCCGCAGTAGAAGCGGTATGCTGCAACCAAGGTGCGCTCCTCCTTCTTGTGGAAGATATTCTGCACATCAACATACTTTGCCTTCTTGAAGAGGTCAACATCAACACCCGCACGCATAAACTCCTCTGCCAACAACGGCAAATCAAAACGATTGGAGTTGAAACCACAGAAGTCGCATCCCACCATAAATTCGCGCAACGACTTCGCCACCTGACGGAACGATGGGCAATCCTTCACATCCTCGTCGGTGATATGATGCACTGCGGTAGCCTCCGCAGGAATAGGCATCTCTGGGTTGATACGACGAGTGCGAACAATCTGCTCGCCATCGGGCATAACCTTCACCACCGAAATCTCGACGATGCGGTCAGTTGCTATATTGGTGCCCGTGGTCTCCAAATCGAAGAAGACCATCGGGCGCTTCAAATTCAATTTCATAGTGTTAGCCTTTAACAAGCATAGAATAATTATAAAGGATGAAGTTCAAGGCTCGCAAGGCGTTGAGCACGCAGCATACTATGCGTATGTGAGTAGCTCAACGACCGAAGCATAACGCAGAAATTCGCCTTTATGATTATTCGATTTATGCGTTGATCATCATCGGCATCAACAACATCAAAGTCGAAGATGTCTGAGCATCATCATAAACAGGCTTGTAGACACCTGCACGAGTAGAATCTGCCAACTCAACCAAGATAGTTGGAGTTTCGAGGTTGGTCAAAATCTCTACCAAGAAGGTCGACTTGAAGCCGATAGTGATAGGTGCACCCTCATAACTACAAGCCAAAGACTCGTTAGCCGAGATAGAGAAGTTCACATCCTGAGCAGCCAAGACAACCTTGTTGTTCGAGATATCCAAACGGATAAGGTTGGTAGTTGGGTTCGAACATACTGCCACACGCTTGATTGCGTTGAGCAAACCTACACGGTCAACGAGCAACTTGTTAGGGTTTGCCTGCGGAATAACAACATTGTAGTTAGGGTATGTACCCTCGATAAGACGGCACACCAAAGTGCTCGACGACAACTCGAACACCACATTCTTCTGGTCGAAGGTCATCTTAACCTCGCCCTCCTCCTTCAAGAGGATATTCTTCAACAAGTTTGCTGGCTTCTTTGGCAAGATAAATGCAGCCTTTACACCACAAGCACACTCCACAGTATGCTTAACCAACTTGTGAGCATCGGTTGCTACGCAAGTGAGTTCAGCCTCGTCAAGATTGAAGTATACACCATTCATCACTGGGCGCAACTCATCGTCTGCGGTAGCAAATATGGTCTTGTTGATACCGTTCACCAAAACATCAACATCGAGCGACACCTCGGTCTTCTCTGCCGACAACTCGTGAGTCTGTGGATAACTTACAGGGTTTGCACCCGGCACCGACGAGTTACCAGTGCTCCAAGCGATATTAATCTCCCAGTTGCTCTCGTCTACGCTGAGTGTAAGAGGCATCTCCGAGCACTCCTTCAATACATCGAGCATCAACTTTGCTGGTGCTGCAACTGTACCCTCACTCTCCACGCTATCCACCTGAATAGAGCCTACGAGCGTAGTTTCGAGATCCGAAGTTGTAACCTTCAAAACATTACCCTGCAACTCCATCAAGAAGTAGTCGAGGATTGGAAGAGTGTTTTTGCTGTTAATTACTTTACCTGTTGTTGCCAATAATGACAAAAGCGCTGAACTTGATACTGTAAATTTCATAATTTCTGTTATTTTACTATTTTATTTTGTTTATTTTTTATTCTTAAATCTTTGTGTGCTACAAAGTAGCAAGTTTCTCCAATGCCTCCTCAATCATCTTTCGCACGAAAGGTTTGTAGTCGGTGCAGGCATCTTTTGCAATGCGTTGTGCAATGATGGTGCAGACTGTACCCGCCTTGTGCCCCATCAATGCCGCCAAGCCCGCCAAAGCCGACGACTCCATCTCAAAGTTGGTAATTCTACGCTCGCCAAAACGGAACGACTCAATCTTCTCGTTGAGGTGCAAGTCTTGTGGTTGCAATCGCACCCAACGACCTTGCGGTGCATAGAAACCCGGTGCAGCAATGGTAATACCCTCACGAGTTACATCCTTAAAGAGTTCGAACAACGATTTGTCGGCATCTATAAAGTATGGCGCAGTGAGTTGCTGATTCCAGCCCGTATGCTCCACAAACGCCTTCTCAATATCCAAGTCGCACACCTCGTTACGACCTGCATAGTAATTCAACAAACCATCGAAGCCCACCGAGGTACGAGCAAATACTCGCTCACCAACCTTAATATCCTCCTGCAATGCTCCCGAAGTACCAAGGCGAAGCAGGGTGAGTTGCTTGAACTCATCTTTCACCTGACGAGTCGCAAAGTCGATATTTGCAAGGGCATCCAACTCCGTAACTACGATGTCGATATTATCCGTACCGATACCAGTCGAAAGGGCGGTCATTCTGCGACCTTTGTAGGTTCCCGTAATGGTCTTAAACTCTCTACTCGCAACATTGCACTCGATATTATCGAAATATGAGGCGATCATATCCACACGAGCAGGGTCGCCTACGAGCATCACTATATCCGAGATTTGCTCTGGCAAAAGATGAAGATGGAATATAGAACCGTCCTCATTTATAATCAGTTCCGACGATGGAATTACTCTCTTTTCGTTCATAGGCTACTTTTTAGTTGTTATAGTCTTGGATATTTGGCATAAAAATAGTAAATTTACAACGAATTACAAAGCATTTTCAACTTTTTTATTAAAAATAAAAAACTCTGTTATGACACTTATCAAATCCATCTCTGGTATTCGAGGAACTATTGGTGGCGAAGTGGGCGAAAATCTAACCCCTATCGACATCGTAAAATTCACTATTGCCTACACTCGTTTTATAGCAGGCAAGAATAGCGCCAAACGCTTGCGCATAGTAGTAGGTCGTGATGCTCGCATCTCTGGCGAGATGGTAAATGACATCATCGAGGGCACTTTGCTCGGTTGTGGCGCAGATGTTATAAATGTCGGTCTTTGCACCACCCCAGGCACCGAGATGGCGGTCATAACCCACAAGGCTGATGGCGGAATTATCATCACCGCATCGCACAATCCAAAGCAGTGGAATGCGATGAAATTACTCAACGAAAAGGGCGAATTTTTGAACGATGCCGAGGGCAAACAGGTACTCGCCCTGGCAGAGCAGGAGGACTTCCTTTTCCCTGATGTTGACACCATTGGAAAGGTTATTTTACGAGAGGATTTCAACCCTACTCACATCGACCAAGTTTTAGGTTTGAAACTCGTTGATGTAGAAAAGGTTAAGGCTCGTAAGTTCAAGGTAGTTGTAGATGCCGTAAACTCGATTGGAGGAGTTGTAATTCCTGCGCTTTTGCGTCGTCTTGGCTGCGAGGTTGTAGAACTTAATTGCACCCCAGATGGACACTTTGCGCACAACCCAGAACCACTCCCACAAAACCTAACCGAAATCTCGGAGGTTATCGTTAAGGAGGGTGCAGATTTGGGCGTTGTGGTCGATCCTGATGTTGACCGTTTAGCCCTCGTAAACGAGGATGGAACAATGTTCGGCGAGGAGTACACTTTGGTGGCAGTTGCCGACTATATTCTCTCTAAAACAAAGGGTAACACCTGCTCAAACCTCTCCTCTTCACGAGCATTGAGCGATGTAACCGTAGCGCACGGTGGCGAGTATGCAGCAGCGGCTGTGGGCGAGGTAAATGTGGTTGCCAAGATGAAGGAGATTGGTGCTGTAATCGGTGGTGAGGGCAATGGCGGAGTAATCTACCCAGAGTTGCACTATGGTCGTGACGCTTTGGTTGGCGTGGCACTCTTTTTGACCTATTTGGCAGAGCAAGGTTGCTCGATGACCGAGTTGCGCAAGCGCTATCCAGCATACTACGCTTCGAAGAATAAAATCGAACTTAGCCCTGCAATCGATGTTGACAAATTGTTGCTCACAATGAAGGAGCGATACGCTCACGAGCGCGTGAATGATATAGATGGTGTGAAGATTGACTTTGCAGAGCATTGGGTACACCTTCGCAAGTCGAACACAGAGCCAATCGTGCGCATCTACACCGAGGCAAAGTCGCAGGAGTTTGCTGACAAAGTGGCACAACAGTTTATCGCCGAGATGAAAGAGATTTGTAATCTATAAAACAACCGTTATGGAGAGAGTACAAGCATATATAGTAGAGAATAAGGAGCGTTTCCTCGAAGAGTTGTTCGAGGTGTTGCGCATCCCTTCAATCAGTGCGCAGTCGTCGCACAAGGAGGATATGGTAAAGTGTGCCGAGCATCTTGCTATGGCACTCGCAAAGGCTGGGGCTGATATTACAGAGGTTATTCCAACCGCAGGAAACCCAGTTGTCTATGCCGAGAAGATTATATCGCCAGAGGCAAAGACCGTTTTGGTCTATGGACACTATGATGTTATGCCGGTAGACCCTCGTGAGGAGTGGAACACCGAGCCATTCGAGCCTGTAATCAAAGATGGTCGCATCTATGGTCGTGGTGCTGACGATGATAAAGGTCAGTCATTTATGCACATCAAGGCCTTCGAGGCTATGTGCGCAACCGACTCGTTGCCTTGCAATGTAAAGTTTATGCTCGAAGGCGAGGAGGAGATTGGCTCACCTTCGCTCTACGGCTTCTGCGAGGAGTATAAGGAGAAGTTGAAGGCAGATATTATCCTCGTGTCGGACACCTCGATGATTTCGCTCGACACGCCATCTATAACCTGCGGATTGCGAGGTTTGACCTATATGGAGGTGGAGGTTGTAGGCCCGAACAAAGACCTTCATTCTGGTCTATTTGGCGGTGCTGTGGCTAACCCTGCCAATGTTTTGACACGCCTTGTAGCATCGCTTGTCGATGAGAACGGACATATCACCATACCCCACTTCTACGACAAGGTGCGTGAGTTGACCGAGGAGGAGCGCAAGGCCTTCAACGAGGCTCCGTTCTCGCTCGAAAGTTACAAGCAAGCACTTGATATTGATGATATTGAGGGTGAGGCAGGTTACACCACAATCGAGCGCACTGGCATTCGTCCTTCGCTCGATGTAAATGGAATTTGGGGTGGTTATACCGAGGAGGGAACAAAGACCGTTATTCCTTCTCGTGCCTATGCAAAAATTTCGATGCGCCTTGTTCCAGACCAGGACTTCGAGGAGATTGGTCGCTTGTTTGAGGAGCACTTCCGCAACATCGCACCAAAGAGCGTGAAGGTAAATGTCAAGTTCTTGCACGGTGGTGCGCCTTATGTATCGCCTACCGATATGGAGGCTTACAAGGCTGCCGAGAAGGCGGTTGAGGAGGCGTTTGGTCGCAAGCCATTGCCATTCTATTCGGGTGGTTCCATACCTATTGTAAGCGGATTTGAACGCATCTTGGGCATCAAGTCGATTTTGCTCGGATTTGGTCTTTCGGAGGATGCAATTCACTCTCCTAACGAGAGTTACGGATTGGCGCAGTTCGAAAAAGGCTTGCAGACTATACCACTCTTCTACAAGCACTTTGCAAAATAGAGCCAAACGGACTGATTACTAACCCATTATATTGAAGAAAATCGTATGAATAGACGCAACTCAAACTTTGAGTTATTGCGCCTTGTTGCTATGATGTTGGTAATGCTTGTGCACGCCAACTATCTCTCATTGGGCAATGTTACTCAGGCGGAACTTTTCGCAACACCGTGGACAGGTTTTGTGCGCATTGTATGTGAGCAATTGTGCATTGTGAGCGTAAACCTCTTCATCTTACTTTCGGGCTGGTTTGGCATTAGGCCTACTGTAAAAAAGTTTGCCTCACTGATATTTCAAATCCTATTTATCGGACTCATCACCGTGGAGATTTGTCGATACATAGGTGTTGAAGTGTCGCCACGCAGTTTCAACGATTTGCTCTATTTTGGCGCTTGTTACTGGTTTGTACCGGCATACTTCATCCTATTTGGATTGGCACCAGTGCTAAATAGTTATTGCGAACACGCTACAAAACGCCAATTTGCAACACTTTTAGCAGGATTCTTTGTGTTGGAGATGTTATTCGGGTGGCTGACATACGACTATGGCAACTATGAACGAGGATATTCTGCGCTCTCTTTTATAGGTTTATACCTCTTGGCGCAATATATTCGCCGACACGGGGAGCGACTGCGTTCTTTGAAGTGGTGGCAACACCTATTATGCTATCTGCTCTTCACCGCCATTCCAGTCGCCATATCACTCTTCGGGCTCTATACCAAGAATAAGGAACTTGGAGCAACAATGTATTGTTCGCTCTTTGTGATAGCAGCGTCGGTATCGCTCTTCCTCGTATTCGATAAATTTCGTTTCGAAAGTAAGGCTGTTAATTGGTTGGCATCATCGGCTTTTGCAATCTACCTATTACATCAAGCCCCCGGTGCTATGGAACTCTACAAGGAGTTCTTCAACACAGCATACGAGCGTATGAACGGAGTTCTCTTTATTCCGTTTGTTATCGCAACTACACTAATTATCGGATTGGCCTCTATTCTCTTGGATAAATTGCGTATGGTAGTGTGGAATGGAGTACTTAAAGTAAAAGAGATTGTTATAAAATAGTCCTTTCCCTTACACAAAAAAAAGCGTATCCCAAGCAATTATTGGGGTACGCTTTTTTTTGATTGTCATCGTTAAGGGAAACAACACCAACTAATCAACCTCGACACTTACAATTGATATTGAGTGTGATAGCGGGGCAATTTTACGCATCATAGCCAAGCCGCCACAGTATTTATCTGTGGTAAGTTGCACTGCGTGCGACACTTTACTCTGCTCGTCAATATGCTTGCACTCAATGTTGTAGGAGATGTTGAACGACTCGAATTTGCTTATACCCTCGACCTTATCGGTGTCGAGTTCTCCCGACATTTTAATTTCGAGTTTTAGGAGTTTCACTCGCTCCTTCTCCGCCAAACGACGAAGAGTCAAGCCTGCGCATAATGCAGTCGAATAGAGCAGCAACTCCTTTGGATTTAATTTGTTAAGTTCGTGCGGTTTAGCAATTTCGAACTGACCGCCATCATTGAGATTGATTGTGATAGATTGTTGCATAATAGTTATATATTAGTTCCTCAAAACCAACATACAAATAGTATGCAAATCGACCAGACAGGAGTAATTATAGTTCGATTTTCAATCCATCATAGGCGAACTCTACCCCATCAGGAAGGCGCAAATTTGCCACGCAATGTAGCCCAATATCGTGCGACATATGGGTGAAGTAGACACGCTCCGGAGCAACTTTTTGGGCAAGTTGCAGAGCCTCCTCTACCGAAAAGTGCGAATCGTGCAACTCAAAGCGCAATGCATTAACAACCAACACCTTAACACCATTCAACTTCTCTATTTCAGACTCTGATATAGACTTGAAATCGGTCATATAAGCCAACTCGCCAATTCTGAAACCTGTAACTTCAAAACGGGAGTGTTCGCCTCGAATTGGCGTTACTTCAACACCCTCAATTTCAAATGGTTGCGTTCCAAATTCGTGTAACTCTATTTGCGGAACACCACGATAAGGATTTACAGCAAAGGCGTAATCGAAATCCTTGCGCACACACTCGCAAGTATCCTGCGAGCCGTAGAGGTGCACAGCACGCACTGCCTGCGGATAATCCACAAAATTCAAGGCCCTCACATCATCAATACCGCCAATATGATCCTTGTGTTTATGGGTGAGTAATATGGCTGTAATATGCGAAATTCCCTCACGCAGCATCTGCTGTCGGAAGTCGGGACCTGCATCAATAATAAATCGTTTGTCGCCAATCTCCACCATTGCCGATGTGCGCAGACGGTTATCACGAGGGTCTGTCGAGGTGCATACAGCGCAGTCGCAACCGATGACAGGCACGCCCTGCGAAGTGCCAGTTCCGAGAAAAGTGAGTCGTATTGATGGCGATATTGGCTCCATTTTTGTAGTTTTAGTCCTAAACAGTACGACAAAGATACAATTCTTTTGGAAAATTGAGAATAAAAGTTTAACTTCGCAGTGTTAATTAACACAAAATAATCAATTTATTATGGCTTACAAAATTTCAGATTCGTGTATCGCTTGCGGTACCTGCATCGATGAGTGTCCGGTTGAGGCTATTTCTGCCGGCGACATCTATGTAATCGATGCCGATAAGTGCATTGAGTGTGGTGCGTGCGCAGGAGTTTGTCCTTCCGAGGCTATCAGTTTGTAGTCTGACGGAAGCCAAAGAGAAAGCGTGTCCTTGTATTGAGGACACGCTTTTTTTATATCTTTTATAGACCACTACTCCTTATTCTTCTTCAACCACTCCAAGCGACGAAGGTCGGGCAAGTGGGTTATCTTAAACTCCTCGAAGCGAGCCTCGAAGCCCTTACCATCGGGGCAAGCCGCCATCATTCCAACCATAACAGGTGTGTTGTCAGCGAGGTGGCAGTTGCGCATCATCGTGTAGTTCTTGTCGTCGAATGAGTAGAAAATCTCCACTGCATCGAGGCGTCGCACCGCCTTAATCCAGATATGCTCAATCGGCTTGTCGAGCGTAATCACCGACCAATCGCTCGTGTGATGCGTTACTACGCACGAGATATTGTACTTGCCATCTACGAACTCTATGCCCGCCTTGATATAGTTCTCCTTGTCAGCACGCAACATCAAACCCGCCTGGTCGAAACGCACCTTGTAGTCACCCGAAATTTTGACCTTCACCTCAAACTCGCCACCACGAGTAGTGTAGAGGAACGGAGCGTCATCAACGGTAAAGCCGTAGTGAGAGATGCGCCAATAGTCGCTTTGAGGTGTTACCTGCATCGTGAGTTTATTGTTCTTGATGCTCCACGCCTCCGGCTCGTTAAACCACTGCATACGATCGAGTGTCTGCGCCTGCACCACAAACACAGCCACCACCATTGCCAAGAAAATAGTAATTCGTTTCATTGTAGGGATAATTTATAGTTATGTAGTACGAAGATAGTGATTTTTTTGCTATATTTGTGGTACAACTAAAACTTTATTATATGAAACGAGTTATTATTTTTCTATTAGCGGTAATCTGCACAACAACGATCTATGCGCAAAATAAAGTCTACTGTGAAATTGTAGAGCCGGCTCAAATAGGTAAGAAAGTGAAGATTATTATCGATTTCGGACAGGAACGCGAAAAAAACAAAGGACAACAAGTACTCGTAAACAAAAAAGGAGAAATAATTCAATTTAACTCTAAAATAGATGCGCTAAACTATATGACAACCCTGGGCTGGGATTTTGTTCAGGCATACACTGTTGCTACGGGCGGTAGTGGAAATGTTAGTAGCAAAATTCATTGGGTTTTATGCAAAACTGTCGCGAACGGTGAGGATCCATATAGCGGAATAACAACCAAAGAAGAGTACGATAAAGCTAAAAACAAATAAATCTTTAAATATATTGACAGACAGCACGAAGTTTTTCGCTTCGTGCTGTTTTTTTTTGGGGGGGGGTTATTCTCTCCCTAACATCGCTAACGCCCCTAACGACTCTAAACCTGATTCGTGAACTTAACTTGCCGAGCATCGCTTTGCGATTATCGCTCGGCTTAAATCGGCTGCGCCTCAGCATAGTATATATAAGTATATCCTCTGCATTCGGCTTGCACGATTTTCCTCTGTTCCACAGAGCAGTTAAGCTCTCTCGTGTCGAATAGTATTGCTATTTTTCCATTGGAAAATAGCAGTTACCTCTTCAAACCACTCCAACAAATCGGGGTGGTTATAAAAAGAAAACCACCCCGACTTGTTGTCGGAGTGGCTTGAAGAGGCGGCTACCTACTCTCCCACGGGAAAACCGCAGTACCATCG
>JAGCLL010000214.1 GCA_017647025.1 Alistipes sp.
ACGAACACTATTACTCTCGTTCTTGATGTTCTCCTTGACATTCTTGATACTATCCGACACGCTAATCTTGCCACCATTAGCGACCAACATCTTGTAGCCCTCCATAATCCAATTAAATATGGCTTGCTTCGCCTCATCGGTTGCTAACTTATTCGATAAACTTGTGTCTATCTTGTCCTCGGTAATTACATTAGGACATACGATAGGCAACAATCTACGATAGTAACCGTCGGTGTCATCCGTAGTAGGTGGTATCTCATTGACATTACATATCATCAACGGTACTCTCGTAACCTTCATCGGTCTGCGTGAATAGGCGTGACGACCTGCAAACTCCGCACCCGAGGTGAACGCCTTGAAATCACCACCCGAAAAGTCCTTATTGCTAACATCATCGCAATAGTTCACGACCTTGCCGTCAATATCCGCAAGGTAATATTCCTTTTGCGACGACTTGAACAACTGCTCGGGTGAGTACACCGACTTCAAGTTCTTGTTGAATAAGCCTACGATAGCCTCCGCCATAACGGACTTACCATTCAAACCCGTGCCGACCAAAAGGCAGATATGCTCAATCTTAAACTTCTTGCGATTAGCCAAGAACGCACCGCAAAACATTTGGAACGCCTTACGCATACCCTCATCTTGCACGGTTTCTGCCATAAACTTATCCCACAACGCACTAACTACATTAGGGTCGTAGTCAAAGTCAAAGACCATATCGGTCTTATACTTGGCATCGTGTTCAAGGAACTTTCCTGTTTCAATATCCAATACGAGGTTATTGAATACGGCATATCGTCTATCGGGGTCAAAGGTGCATTCAGGCTCTTGCATCAAGGCTAATAAGCACTCATCGCTGATTTTCTTGTGCGAGTTGAAGCGATACACCTGACCGACATTTGCATCTGCCATAACACGCTTAATGGCGTATTGCAAGGTTTCGGGTGTTATAGCCTCAAAAAACTTGCCATTGAACGCATAAGGCTCGCCACTCTCGGCTACGAGAATGATACGCTCAACCTTATCGCCATCATTGCCCGTGATGAACTGCTCGAACATCTCGCCTATCTGTGCTTCGACCAACTTATTTACCTTATTATCAAATTCCCCATTGTTGGGGATGCAATGACCTACCGTGTTTGATAGGTAGTCTATGATATATTCTTTAACTTTACTTGGAGAGGACATACAAAATAATTTTTAGACAACAACGCCCACCCTACGAGAGAATGGGCGTTGCAAATGTAAGACGAAAATTCTAAAAATGCAAGGCTACTCCTCGCTCTTTTCCTCAATATCCTCGTTCAAGTCGTTCTGCACCTCCTGCAATGCGTGGATGCCCGCCTTGATGATAAGGATGTCCTCCTTAATCGCTACCAACGATGCCAAGATGTCGGAATACTCGGCATTACCGCCAAGAGCCACGAGCAAACGCTCATACTCCAACTCCTTGCCCAACAAGTCATCCTCAGCGTTCAAGATGCCTACCTCGATAGCCTTGGTAATCTTCGCCTTCTTCGTGTCGATAAGTTTGGCATCGACCTTGCCATTCAAAATCAAATCAATCTTTTTCATATCCTATAAAGTTAAAGTGTAAATTTTGGTTTGTAATGTTTTCGAGTCTTGCGTTTAGCAAAAGCCATCGGGGAGTTCTTCTCCATAGTCTTTTGTATATTCTCAAACGCCTTGGTTATTTGTTGTGCTGTTTCCTCGCTTAATAGTTCTATCGGTTTTTGCGAACTCTCGTAAATTTCATCCATCAACTTGTCGATTACTGGCTTGTACTTTTCAGCCATAGCATCCACCTCGGCTTTAAGCGATGCCATTCGTTCTGCGTGAGATGGACTTGGCTTTGTAATATGACCGCAACCAAAGTCGCCTTGTCGGATAGGCTTGCCATTATAGAAAAATTGCAACCCATTGTTATCCATTTCTCCCATAGCCTACTTTCCCGTTGAACCGTAACCACCATCGCCACGAGCAGTCTTATCCAACTCCTCGACTTCGATAAACTCGATAGGGAATGTCACGCCAATCTTAATTTGACCAATCCTATCGCCTACCTCGTATTTTGGCATATTAGGCATAAGGTGATAGAATACCGCAGATACTTCGCCCGTGTATAACTCATCTATTGTGCCTGTGCAATTTGACAATACCATACCCGTTTGCCACACCGAAGAACGAGGGCGAAAGTCGAGGGATAGGTTTATAGGTGAACGATTAAAATCTATAGGGCAATGCGGTACTAAACAACCTTTTGTTTCAAATGGTTCTCTACCTCTCTCAATCTGAAACGCCAAACCAAGACCATACTTGTAGATATTAGGTGCTACTTCATCGCAACTTGTAGCCACAACATCGTAGCAAAAGTCCTCATCGTATTTCTTGTAAGGCACTACCGCCTTATTGTTCAATTTCTTTACTTTTACTTTCATAACTTACAATTACAAAATCTTTCAAATTTCTTGGGGATTCCTTCGAGTCAATAAACTTATCGAACAAGATAATCCTATCTTTCATTGCCTCTAAGTCAAAGTCCTCTCGCTTGAACTTGAACACCATACCACGCCAAGGCTCTACGGGCGAGTCCACATCCTCCATAACATCATCTCTCTGGTAGATATACTTAACCAACCATAT
>JAGCLL010000215.1 GCA_017647025.1 Alistipes sp.
ACTGCAACTAAAATCCCGATGCAGATTAACAGCATTATAATAAGGCCGATAAAACTAAAAAGGTCCATAAAATTTCACCGATTAATTTGTTGTAAATTTACTTTCACGATGCAAAATTACATGCCCGTTTTGACAGGTTGTGTCAAAACAAAAAAAAAGTGCGAAAATTTTCGCACTTTTTTATCTTTAATCCTGCTTTGCAGGCTTTTCCTCCTTGCGGCTCGGCATAGTGTGCAAGCACCCTCTGCTCTCGCTCCGCCACGTCGGTTCGTTTTTAGTTCTCAACTATTTCAGCACTACCCTCTCGGCTACCGAGCGCAAGTACTTCGCAACCTCTGGGTTGAGTCGGATAGGTGTGTCGGCTTTGAATGGCTCTTTGAAGAGGGTTAGATAACCCACTGCGGCAGCGAGGTATGAGCCTGCATACGAAGGGTGTGAGCCATCCTTTACATAGAGGTTAATATCGGGGCGCTCTCGGCGCACAATCTCCCACGCAACGCCCACAGGTGAAAGTCCTACGCCCAACTCTTCTGCCATAGCGGTAGAGTTTGCGATTATAACGTTCTGCATAGCCTCGTAACTCTCGAAGTATTCAGGGTAGGCTTGCACAAGGTCTTGCAGCGACTTCGACTTGGTGGAACTATTGCCATCACGACGCCCCCAAGTCTGCTCGATGATGCACTTTGCCTTTGGGCTATACTCCTTAACTCTTGCCACCATTTTTCTCATCTCTCCCACTACATTCTTGTCCACTGACGAACCGATGCGGAGTGCGCTAAGGCTTTGGTCCTGCAAAAAGGCGTAGTCGAAACCTCCCTGCTCAACGGTCTCTCGTGATACCTTGTTGGCAAGGTGCTGTCTGATGGTATATCCACCGTGCTGGTAGGTTGCACCCTCGATGTGGTGTCCCTCATACCACGCAAGTTCCTTCAACAACATTGGGTACTCGTTGTAGAAGGTGTAACTATTACCTATAAATAATATGCGTGTATGATCCTTCGGTGTGCTATTGTCGTAAATTGCAATTTTAGGAGAATTTCCGACAGAACTACCATAAAGAGTACTCATAGTAGCCGATTGGTCGCAGTGGCGAAGACGAATTTTTAACTCTCCGTTGCTGATACCTTTATCGAGGCGGATAGAGTGCCACAAAAAGCGAGGCCACTTGTTCGAAGTTGTTGAGTAGCAATTTATTCCCTTCTTGTTAGCCTTCATAATAGGCTTCCATTTATTGCCATCGAGGTACTCCCAAGCAAAGGCGTGAGGAGTGTCGCTCGGCTCGGCGAGGAACGGAAACCATACATCGATAGTTGTACCTGCTTCGATATTATCCACAGGGATAGTCATCAACCAGTAGTCGCCTTTGCGAGCCCCTTCTGCCGCAGGGTAACTCTTCTTGATACCTACGGTAGCGGATGCTTTTTTGCCTACGAATTCAATTTTACCCTTGCCCTTTGAGGCGTTATATACGCCCTCTTCGATGTATCGAGCGGTGCGCTTTGTCGAGAAGCCCCAATCGATATGTTTTTGAGATTGTGCTGCGAGCGAAAGCGAGAGCGCTAATGCAATAATGGTTAGTGCTATTTTCTTCATAATCAATGGATTATTCGAATGAGTGAATTACAACACCCGAACGCAACTTTGGCTCAAACCAAGTAGTCTTCGGAGGCATAATGTTTCCGGTGTCGGCGATGTCGATAAGTTGACGCATAGAAACTGGATAGAGAGCGAAGGCAACCTTCATCTCGCCCTCATCAACTCGCTTCTGCAACTCGCCCAAACCACGAATGCCGCCTACGAAGTCGATGCGCTTTGATGTTCGCAAATCCTTGATACCGAGAATTTTGTCGAGCACAAGGTTTGATAAAATCGTTACATCAAGCACTCCGATAGGGTCTGCATTGTTGTAGCGACCATCTTTTGCGGTGAGGCTGTACCACTCACCTCCGAGATACATCGAGAAGTTGTGTAAGGCTTGTGGTTTGTAAATCTCACTACCCTCTTTCACAACCTCGAAATCCTCCTGCAATGCTGCGAGGAACTCCTCTTCGGTCAAACCGTTCAAATCCTTTACTACACGGTTATAGTCGATGATGCGGAGGTGCGATTCAGGGAATGTAACTGCCAAGAAATAGCAATACTCCTCGTCGCCCGTATGGTTTGGATTGTTCGCTTTGCACTCTGCACCCACTCGTGCAGCCGCTGCTGTACGGTGGTGTCCGTCAGCAACATACAACGCTGGAATAGTGGCGAAAACGGTGGTTATATGGTCGTTATATTCGGTTGGAACAACCCACAAAGTATGTCCGAAACCATCCTCTGCTACGAAGTCGTACTCAGGCTCCGATGCAGTAACCTTTCTGACGATAGCATCAATATCTTCGTGGTCGGGATATGCGAAGAACACAGGCTCGATATTGGCCTTCTGGTTGCGCACGTGGTGCATACGGTCCTCCTCTTTATCGGTGCGGGTAAGTTCGTGCTTCTTGATTGCACCAGAGAGGTAATCCTCGAAGTGGCAGCACATTACCAATCCGTATTGTGTGCGACCATCCATTGTCTGCGCATAGATGTAGTAGCGCTCCTCGCCATCTTGTTGCAACCAGCCCTCCTTACGCCACTTGGCGAAGTTCTCTACCGCCTTGTCGTAAACCTCTTGCGAGTGCTCGTCAGCGATAGGCTCAAAGTCGATTTCGGGCTTTATGATGTGGAGCAGTGAGCGCTCTGTCGCCTCTGCCTTTGCCTCCACCGAGTTCAAAACATCGTAGGGGCGTGAAGCAACCTCCTTCGCCAACTCCTTTGGTGGGCGAATGCCTTTGAATGGTTTAATGCGTACCATATACTACTTATTTACTTGAAAGCGTGTAACGCCATTAACAAAATAGTCTACAATTTGTCGTGCGGCAGCCAAACCTGCGTTGATATTAGCCTCGGCAGTCTCGGCACCCATCTTCTTCGGTGTTCCGAAGTAACGCTTGCCAAACTTCTCGGCATACTCCGCCGCAGCATCAGGAGCAACATCGGTGATATACTTCAAATCCTCACGCTCCTCCATAGCCTTCATTAAGCCAGCCTCGTCGATAACCTCCTTGCGGGCGGTATTTACGAGTGTAGCACCCTTTGGCATCGACATTGCGAGGTCGTAACCGATTGAGCCTTTGGTCTGCGGTGTTGCAGGAATATGCAACGAGAGGAAGTCTGCACGGCGGTACAACTCCTCGATTGACTCAACGCACTCCACGCCATCAGCCTCAAAAATAGCCTTGTCGGTGATAAATGGGTCATAAGCAATAACATTCATTCCGAGTGCCTTACCTTTGCGACCTACCAACTTACCTACATTTCCGTAGGCGTGAATTGCGAGGGTTTTGCCGATAATCTCATGTCCGGTACCAGAGGTGAGTTGGTTGCGGGAGATATAGACCATAAAGCAGAGCGCCAACTCCGCCACTGCGTTGGAGTTTTGTCCAGGAGTGTTCATTACGACTACCCCACGCTGCTTTGCCTCCTCGCAATCAACATTGTCGAAGCCTGCACCTGCACGAACTACGATTTTGAGGTTTTTGGCAGCCTCCAAAACCTCCTTTGTAACCTTGTCGCTACGCACGATGAGCGCATCAACATCGGCCACTGCTGCGAGCAAATCCGCTTTGTCGGTATATTTTTCGAGCAGTACAACTTCGTACTCTGCCTCTTTCAAAATCTCGGTGATGCCATCTACCGCCTTGCGTGCAAATGGCTTCTCGGTTGCAATCAGAACTTTCATATCTTTTAATAATGATGTGAAATAAATGACC
>JAGCLL010000216.1 GCA_017647025.1 Alistipes sp.
AGGTTTGTCCCGGATTCTTCTTCGTGCATCACGATGACTTCTCGGCCTGCTTGAAGAACTCCAGCAATCAGAGGATTGACTGCCCGATTATGCACAATGAGTTCATTACGGATTTCAGGTATGCCGGTAGTCTTGACGGCAGAGAGCATTTCGCATACGAGGCTGTGCCTGACTATGGAGGACAGACCATTTACGGACTGTTCGATGTCAATGGCCGGGAGTCGTATTTCCCTCACATCAATGAATATGATAACCGTGACAGGCTTGTGCCGGCTGTCTGCAAGGCGTTCCAAGAGATGGTGAAGGAGCGTGAGATGGCAGAGGGTAAGGGCTTGGGAAGGATTGACGGAAGAGGTGGCGACAGAGAAATGGGCCAGGCAAATGAGGCAAAGGCTGAGAAGGATTTGGGTGAAAGAAGAGGTTTGAGATTATGATCAACAAAGACACAAATAAGGAGATTGAGGCATTGACAGTTCTGTTCGGTGGCGGGATTTCATTGCTGATTATAGCTGATATCGTTCTAGTTATCCTTGTCTGTCTATTGCTGTAAGAACGAGCGTATTTCGCTAAAACATAAACTTTTTACTAACATTTAATCAATTTCAATTATGAGAAAAGGATTTCTTATGATGGCTGCTGTGGCAGCTGTGTTCGGCACAATGTCGTGCAAGAAGGACAATGTTCCATCAATGAATCAGGGTAACGCAAATGTGCCTGCAGATGGCGAGATGACAGAACTTACTGTGGGGATTGCCACAGGTATGACCAAATCGACTACGATCACTGCCGAGGATGAGGTGAAGGTGAACAACCTTCAGGTGTTCGTGTTCCGAGGTGACGCGCTTGATGCATACGGTGTGGCTGACAATGCATCATCTGTGACCGTGAGCTGTACTAAGGGCGATCGAGAGGTGTATGCTGTCGTCAATGCTCCTGATCTGAAGGATATTGCAACAAAGACCGATCTGCTTGCTGCTAAGTCGGCTCTTACAGACAACGATGAGAGCAACTTCGTGATGTTCGGCAAGACTGATGCTACTCTTCCGTCGGAACTCCCGGTGAATGTAGAGGTGGACCGTATGGTGTCGAAGGTGGTGCTCAAGACCGTGAACAGGACTTTCACTTCTGCGGCTCTTGCTGCTCTGGATTTCAGCATTGATGAAATCTTCATTACCAATGTGGCAGGTGATGTAAACTATGGTCTGACCGACAATCCGGTTGAGTGGTACAACAAGATGGATTACAGTTCCGAACTGGCAATGTTCACCCACGATGCTCCTGCAGCGTCTGTAGCGAATGAGGAGGCATACAGCACTCAGCACACATTCTACTGCTATCCTAACAAGGCTGCGGATTCTGATGCGGCTTTGTGGAGTCCACGAAGGACAAGACTCGTGCTGAAGACCACTCTGGGAACTGATACATACTACTATCCTGTGACCCTTCCGGAACTTGAGAACAACAAGTCGTATGAGCTTGAACTCACAATCACAAGACCGGGATCGGACAACGCAGATATGCCTGTATCGTTTGAGGATTGTGCTTTCGAGATTACCGTGAAGCCTTGGACAGTTGTGCCTGTGACCGACGGTATC
>JAGCLL010000217.1 GCA_017647025.1 Alistipes sp.
AAGGGCGTTATCCACTGGGTATCGGCAGAGCACGCTGTTGAGGCTGAGGTGCGCTTGTACAACCCATTGTTCAAAACTGAGGATCCGTATGATACTTCGGAGGGACAGACCTCTTGGCAGGATAACCTCAACCCTGAGTCGTTGGTTGTTACTAAGGGATACTTGGAGCCTGCATTGAAGGATGCTCCAATCGGCACAACCTATCAGTTCGAGCGTGTGGGCTACTTCTGCCCTGATACCGACTCTACGGCTGACCACTTGGTATTCAACCGCACCGTAACCTTGAAGGATTCGTGGGCGAAAATCAATAAATAGTGAGGAGTGAGGAATTAGGAGTTAGTAGTTGAAAAATAATCCTCAATTCTTAATCCTCAATTTTGAAGAATGAAGTTCCGTACCGAGATAGAGATTGCAACGCTTGCGGAGGGCATAGACCATTCAAAAAAGGTCTTTGCTCTCGGCTCTTGCTTTGCCGAGAGTATCTCGGAGCGATTGGCGAAGGCGAAATTTTCGGTTACGACAAACCCTTTCGGAGTGCTATTTAATCCCTGTTCGATTGCCAATGCGATTGAGAGGTTAGACGATACAAGAACTTTTGCCGTGTGCGATATACGGGCGGGCAGAGATGCTTTTTTCTCTTTTGATGCTCACTCGTCGCTTGACGGCACAACTCAAACCGAAGCGTTTGCAAACCTCAATAGAGCGGTGGCGCAAGGCTCGAAGGCTCTGCACGATGCCGAGTGGGTAATTTTAACCTTTGGCACGGCGTGGGTTTACGAACACGAAGGTAGAGTAGTGGCAAATTGCCACAAGCAACCCGCAAAGGAGTTCGAGCGCAGGCGACTGTCGGTCAAGGAGATTGTCGAGCGATACGATGCACTTTTCGAGGGTGTATTGCGAGATAAAAAAGTTATCCTGACGGTCAGCCCCGTGCGCCACATAGGCGATGGATTGCAGGAGAATAGCGTGAGCAAGGCGACACTGCGCTTGGCGGTGGAGGAGTTGGTTGCGAAGTACGAAAATGCCCACTACTTCCCGTCGTACGAGATTTTGATAGACGACTTGCGAGATTATCGCTACTACGCCGATGATTTGGCACATCCGTCGAAGATGGCGGTAGATTATGTATGGGAGCGATTTTGCAAATATGCGCTGACAGATAAGGCGCAGAAGTTATTGCCCCAAATTGAGCAGATTGTTTCGGCTGCGGAGCATCGACCATTCAATCCCGAAGGTGAGGCGCATAAAGCCTTTTGCCGAAAGATGTTGACAAAGGTGGAGGCGTTGCCAGAGATAGATTTCTCGCTCGAAAAGAGCCTGTTTGAAAGATATTTGTAGATGAAACTTAAATTTTACATACTAACCATTTTGCTTGTTGCTGTTGCTGCTGTTGAGGCACGACCTCGCTTGGCAGTAAATATCGTTGTGAGCGGTATGAGCCAGAGCGATATATCTCGTTATGAGAAGAACTTTTGCAAGGATGGCTTCTTGCGACTTCGTGGCGAAGGCGTGGAGTTTTCGGAGTGCTATGCCGATTATGCGCCAACTTCGTCGGAGGCAGGTCTGGCAACTTTTGCAACTGGAACGATTCCTGCAATGCACGGTATATTCTCGTCGGTAGGTTATGATCGCACTGCGAATAAGGAGGTTGCAATACATCGAGATAACAAACCTGATTATGCTATCCGTAAGGAGGTGGAGCAGGGTTATACCACGCAGTCGTTTGTGGCACAAACTCTCTCGGAGGCGGTGTTGGCATCGTCCGAGCGTAATCGCTCGATAACCATTGCGCATAACGCCTTGTCGGCGATGATTTTGGCAGGCGCAAAGGGCGAGTGCTATTGGATGAATGATGCGGGTAATTGGAGTACGGCAGAGTGCTATATGGCGGAACTTCCGTCGTGGGTACGCAACTATAATAACGACGAGATTAATAGAGTGTTTGCGACCGATACTTGGTATGGTCGTTACACCAGAGATTACTATCGTAATAGCCGTACAACCGATATTACTATCTATGAAAAGGGGAGTAACAAGCGGGTTAGTTCGCAGCGTAAAGTGTCGGATAGTTGGGTTAAAAACCTGCTCTCTATGCCGTCGGGCAATTTGGCTATTTTCGAGTTTGCAAAGCGTGCCGTGAGTGCAATGCTGCCACTGCATATTGAAGATGAGTGTAAGGTGCTGAATATCTGCTTGGATGTTCCACGCACCATAGCCGAGCGATATGGCGTGGATTCGATAGAGTACGAGGATATGCTCTACTCGTTAGATGCGTCGCTGGCGGAGTTTTTAGTATTTCTCTATGCGCAGTTGCCTCTGCATAACGAGGTGCTTGTTACGCTCACTTCGGATAGTGGAGTAAGCCCTACAAAGGCGGATAATAGCGACTCTTCACGCTTTAATACTCGTCAGTTTGAGGTTATTTTGAATGCCTTTTTGAGTGCGAGATATGGACAAGATGCGTGGGTGTTGGGGTATACTAATGGCTCGTTGTATCTCAATCACGATGTTATTTACAGCCACAAAAAGAGCATTGCCGAGGTGCAGGAGGATTGCGCAGCGTTTGCTTTGAAATATCGAGGTGTGGCGATGGCGGTAACTTCGACTGCACTGCGCTCGGCGCAGTTCTCTCGTGGCATTGTGTCGTTGTTGCAGAGTGGATACAACCCTCGCCGTTCGGGAGATGTGTTGATAGCGTTGGAGCCAGAGCGTATCGAACTCGACCATAAGAGAGTGGCGATGTCGGGCTCGATATACAATTATGACCGCCACATTCCGTTGATTATATGTGGCACGGGCGTAGCGCCAAAGCAAGTGGCAGAGCGTGTAACAAACGATCAGATTGCCCCTACTTTGGCGGAGATTATGGGCGTGGAGCGCCCTCAGTGTTCGGATAGCCGAGTGATAAAGTTTTAGATAAAGTGATGAAAGATCAGATACAAGAGGAGATTATCGAGGAGTTCTCGATGTTTGATGATTGGTTGGATAGGTACGACTATCTCATTTCGTTGAGCGAGTCGTTGCCGGTGATTGCTCCGGAGCATAAGACCGAGGAGTATATTATCGAGGGTTGCCAGTCGAGAGTGTGGGTAGATGCAAGGTTGGAGGGCGGCAAAATCTTCTACTCGGCAGATAGCGATGCCATAATAATTAAGGGCTTGTTGTCGTTGCTTATTCGGGCAATGGGTAACCGCACTCCGCAGGAGGTGGTCGATTTGGAGTTGTACTTTATTGATGCGATTGGCTTGAAGGAGAACCTTTCGCCAACACGAGGAAATGGACTCTTGGCTACCATTAAGCAGATGAGACTTTACGCTATTGCATTTGCACAAAAATAGCAAAATCGTTCTGGCGGGTAAATTTTGCACCTTGCTTGTGCCGTAAATGCTCACATACGATTTAGTATGCTCCGCTTTTCGTCACTGCGCAACGCACAAAATTTCCACCACCATTTACGATTTTTAGGTTATGTTAAAATTAGGAAAAATAAAAATAAAAATTCTCAATTCTCAATTCTTAATTCTCAATTTTTAATTGGTATGACTCCGCAAGAGATACTACAAGTTGAAAAAGATATAGTCCTGACACTCAAAAATGTATTTGACCCCGAAATACCGGTCAATATATACGATTTGGGCTTGATTTACGAGATAGACTACGACCCATCGGGCGAGGCTACTATCCGTATGACCTTGACCGCTCCTAACTGCCCTATGGCAGATATGCTGGTCGAGGATGTCAATACGCAGGTTGCCAAGGTGAAGGGCGTAAAGAAGGTGAATGTAATTCTTGTGTTTGAGCCTGCGTGGGATCGCTCAATGATGAGCGAAGAGGCTCTGCTTGATCTGAATATGTTTTAATCGAGTATGGCGGATTTGAACTCTATCAAAGCCGAGTCGCAGAGAGGTTGCGCCGAAGAGATAAAGGCGTTAAGTTCCTCGCATCGCCGTGAGGTTATGGCGCAGTTGTGCTTTGATAGAATAGCCCAAAAGCAGGAGTTTCTACTCGAAAAGTATCACGATACGGAGGATTGGACGCAGACGGCATATTTTATGTTGCTGCGTTCACTCGATATTAAGGCCAATCGTGCTTGCTATGAGCGATTGGCGCATCTGTTGTCATATCACTATCTTCAAAAGGCTTCGTTGGAGCGTCGCTCGGTTGAGGCGATGTTGTTGGGTTGTTCTGGACTGTTGCCACGCCTTGTTGCTATGAGTGGTAACGATGCAGAACTTGTCGAACTGCAATCAATCTTCGAATATGACTCCCATAAGTATTGCTTGGAGTCGATGAGCGCTGATGAGTGGCAACTCGTTGGCCATATTGGTGATAATCACCCAGTTGTGCGCCTGTTGCAGATAGCGAGTCTGCTCTCACATCATAACCATCTTATGAGCGATATTTTGGATTGCCGCACCAAAAGTGATGTGGAGCGAATGTTCTGCAATACGAGTGTTCCGAAGTGGGCATACCGTCTTCTTGCAGAGGAGAGCAGTCGTGGTGCTATATCGCGCACGAAGGCGCAGATGCTTGGTATAAATGTGGTGGCGCAACTTCAAATCCTCTATTCGGAGTATACAATGCGTGAGGATTTGGATACCAGAGGTATAGACCTACTTGAACGACTACCTGCCGAAACGAATATGTTTGTGGCTCGCTGGGGCAAACTCGGAGTTAGGGCTGCGAATGCCCTCGAATCGCAGGCGTTGCTGCAATTAACCAAGGTGTATTGCTCGTCGTTGAGGTGCGATAGATGTCTATTTCGCCGCTTTGTCGATGCAGAATAGTGGGTTTTGTAAAATACATTTGTATTTTCACCATAATTTTTGTATCTTTGAGCCGTTTATAATGTGAAGCAAATAACACTAAACGAAATATGAGTGCATTAACAAGTATAATTAAATTTTTCTTCGGTAGTAAAGCGGATAAGGACCGTAAGGAGATTATGCCTTATGTCGAGAAGATCAAGGCTATCTATCCATCTATCGAGGCGTTGTCGAACGACGAATTGCGTGAGCGCAGCGCAGCATTGCGTAAGCGCATAGCAGATTTTATCGCTGCTGACGAGGCGCATATCGTGGAGCAGAAGGCAAAGTTGGAGGATTTCGATATTTCGCTCAGCGAGAAGGAGAAAATCTCGAAGGATATTGACCAGACCGTAAAGCGCATTGACGATAAGATTGAGCAGGTGCTCGACGAGATTTTGCCTGAGGCTTTCGCTATTATGAAGGATACGGCTCGTCGTTTTGCGCAGAACGATGTGGTAGAGGTTACAGCCAACGAGTTCGACCGCAACCTCGCAGCAAAGAGGGACTTTGTAAATATCGAGGGCGATAAGGCTATCTATTCGACACATTGGACCGCTGGCGGTAACGACATCAAGTGGGATATGATTCACTATGATGTGCAGTTGTTTGGTGGTGTCGTGTTGCACAAGGGTAAAATTGCCGAGATGGCTACCGGTGAGGGTAAAACCCTCGTGGCTACATTGCCGGTATTCTTGAACGCCTTGGCAGGCAAGGGTGTTCATATGGTTACGGTGAATGATTACCTTGCAAAGCGTGATGCCGAGTGGATGGGCCCGATGTATCAGTTCCACGGCTTGTCAGTGGATTGTATTGATGCACACCAGCCAAACTCGGAGGAGCGTCGCAATGCCTATCTCGCAGATATTACCTTCGGAACAAACAATGAGTATGGCTTCGACTACTTGCGCGACAATATGGCATCTTCGCCATCGGATTTAGTACAGCGCAAGCACCACTTCGCTATCGTCGATGAGGTCGATTCGGTATTGATTGACGATGCTCGTACACCACTCATTATTTCGGGTCCTGTGCCAAAGGGAGAGGATCAACTCTTCGAGGAGTATCGCCCGGTAATTGAGTACTTGTATGGCTTGCAGCGTGATTTTGTAACCAACTTGGTGGCTTCGGCTCGTAAGTTGGCTGCCGAGGGTAAGATGGAGGAGTGTGGACTCTTGACTTACCGTGCATATAAGGGTTTGCCAAAGTATAAGCCTTTGATTAAGTTCCTCTCGGAGCAGGGTATCAAGGTGCAGATGCAGAAGACCGAGAATATCTATATGGCAGATAATAACCGTCGTATGCCGGAGGTAACAGATGAGTTGTTCTTCGTTATTGACGAGAAGATGAACTCGATTGAACTTACCGATAAGGGCCACGAGGTGTTGTCTAATCGTGTAGGAGAGGAGGGCTTCTTCGTATTGCCGGATGTGGGTGCCGAGATTGCCGAGTTGGAGGCGCAGGAACTCTCGTTGGAGGAGAAGGCGCAGAAGAAGGATGAACTTATCAACGACTACTCTGTTCGCTCGGAGCGAGTACATACCGTAAATCAGTTGCTCAAAGCATACGCAATGTTCGAGAAGGATGTGGAGTATGTGGTGATGGATAACAAGGTGAAGATTGTCGATGAGCAGACTGGTCGTATTCTTGACGGTCGTCGCTACTCGGACGGCTTGCACCAGGCGATCGAGGCGAAGGAGCGTGTGAAGGTAGAGGCGGCAACGCAGACCTTTGCAACAATCACCTTGCAGAACTACTTCCGTATGTACCACAAGTTGGGCGGTATGACCGGTACTGCCGAGACCGAGGCTTCGGAGTTCTGGAACATCTACAAGTTGGATGTTGTGGTAATTCCTACAAATCGACCTATTCTTCGTAACGACTACGATGATATTCTCTACAAGACCAAGCGCGAGAAGTATAACGCTGTAATTGCAGAGGTTGTACGCCTTGTTGGCGAGGGTAGACCTGTGTTGGTAGGTACTACATCGGTGGAGATTTCGGAGTTGTTGAGCCGAATGTTGAAGATTAGAGGCATTAAGCACAATGTACTCAATGCAAAGCACCACGCACAGGAGGCGCAAGTTGTAGCAGAGGCGGGCCGTGCAGGACAAGTTACCATTGCTACCAATATGGCAGGTCGTGGTACCGATATTAAACTTACCGAGGAGGTGAAGGCTGCGGGAGGTCTTGCAATTATTGGTACAGAGCGCCACGAGAGCCGTCGTGTAGACCGTCAGTTGCGTGGTCGAAGCGGCCGTCAGGGTGATCCAGGCTCTTCGCAGTTCTTCGTATCGTTCGAGGATGACTTGATGCGTCTGTTTGGCTCGGATCGTATCGCCGCAATGATGGATAAAATGGGTATCCAGGAGGGCGAGGCTATTCAGGCTGGTATGATGTCGAAGGCTGTGGAGCGTGCGCAGAAGAAGGTTGAGGAGAATAACTTTGGTATTCGTAAGCGCTTGTTGGAGTATGACGATGTGATGAACTCGCAGCGTGAGGTTATCTACACTCGTCGTCGCAATGCGTTGTATGGCGAGCGAGTAGAGATTGACCTTAACAATGCAATGTATGACTATGTTGAGGCATTCTTGAATGAGCACGAGGGTTATGACTTCGAGGAGTTCTCGTTCGATTTGATTCGTGAGGTTGGCTTGCAACCATCATTCGATGAGGAGAAGTATAAGAAGGCTAACCATTCGGAACTTGTAGAGTTGCTCGTTGCCGACTTGCAGGCGTTGGTGGCTCGTCGTGCCAAGGCGGTTGCCGATACTGTTCGCCCTGTGATGACTAAAATTTACGAGGAGCGCAAGAATGACTTGGAGGGTAAGATGTACTTCCCTATGACAAATGGTCATCTCGGATATAATGTGCCAGTTGAGTTGCAGAAGTGCAAAGATACCGATGGTGCAGAGATATACAGAGTATTCTCGAAGGTGGTGATGTTTACCACTATTGACGATGCTTGGCGTGAGCATTTGCGTGAGATGGACGAGTTGCGCCATAGCGTACAAAATGCGTCGTATGAGCAGAAAGATCCACTTTTGATATATAAGTTCGAGTCGTTTGGCTTGTTCGAGAAGATGTTGCAGAAGGTTAATCGCGATGTAGTTTCGATTTTGTGCAAGTCGTATATCCCTGTGCAGCAGCAAAATCAGGAGTCGTTGGAGCGAGCAAGACAAAATAAGGCGAAGGTGGATGTAAGCAAGTTGCAGGCTTCTCGTATGGCTGCGGCGGCTGCGGCAGGTCAAGGCGACAAGTCGAAGCCGGCACCTATTCAGGTCGAGAAGAAGGTGGGAAGAAACGAGCCTTGCCCTTGCGGTAGTGGAAAGAAGTATAAACATTGTCACGGAAAATAGTATGGGAGCATACGCAGAGGAGAAACAGCGACAGTTGGATATTCGCTACTTGAAGATGGCACGCATTTGGGCAGAGAACTCATATTGCGTACGCCGTCAGGTGGGTGCGTTAATCGTTAAAGACAAGATGATTATTTCGGACGGCTATAATGGTACTCCATCGGGCTTCGAGAATATCTGCGAGAACGATATGGGTACCACAAAGCCTTATGTGTTGCACGCCGAGGCGAATGCCATAACCAAGGTTGCAAAGTCGGCTAACAACTGCGATGGCGGAACATTGTATGTTACGACCTCGCCCTGTATGGAGTGCTCTAAACTGATTATTCAGGCAGGTATTAAGCGTGTGGTATTCTCGGAGAAGTATCACAACACCGAGGGCTTGGATATTCTCTCGAAGGTGGGTGTAGAGTTGGTGCATCTGCCATTGGAATAGTAACTTTTTTTAACACACAATACATTTTTAACTTTATTAAAACCAAACAATTATGAGTTTCTTAACAAATGAGAAATTGACCATCGTCGGCGCAGCCGGTATGATTGGTTCGAACATGGCGCAGTGCGCTATGATGATGAAGTTGTCGTCTAACATCTGCCTTTACGATCCATTTGCTCCTGCATTGGAGGGTGTAGCAGAGGAGTTGTTCCACTGCGGTTTCGATGGTATCAACCTCACCTTCACTTCGGATATCAAGGAGGCTTTGACCGATGCGAAGTATGTAGTATCTTCGGGTGGTGCTGCTCGTAAGGCTGGTATGACTCGTGAGGATTTGTTGAAGGGTAACGCAGAGATCGCTGCTGAGTTCGGTAAGAACATCAAGCAGTACTGCCCAGATGTAAAGCACATCGTTGTTATCTTCAACCCTGCTGACATCACCGGTCTTATCACTTTGATCTATGCAGGCGTTAAGCCTTCGCAGGTTACTACTCTTGCTGCTCTCGACTCTACTCGTCTTCGCAGCGAGTTGGCTAAGTACCTCCATGTATCTGCTGACAAGGTTATCAACCCTCGTACATACGGTGGTCACGGCGAGCAGATGGCTGTATTCGCATCGACTACAACCGTTGATGGCACTCCACTTACCGACATTATCGGTACCGAGCGTATGCCACAGGCTGATTGGGACGCACTCCGTCAGCGCGTAATCCAGGGCGGTAAGAATATCATCGACCTCCGTGGCCGTTCGTCGTTCCAGAGCCCATCGCTCGTATCTATCCAGATGATTGCTGCTGCTATGGGTGGCGAGCCATTCCGTTGGCCTGCTGGTTGTTATGTAAATAACGACGAGTTCAAGAACATCATGATGGCAATGGAGACAAAGCTCGACGCTAATGGTGTTGAGGTTCTCCCAGTTCACGGTACTGCTGAGGAGCACGCTACTCTCGTAGAGTCGTACAAGCACCTCTGTGCACTTCGTGATGAGGTTATC
>JAGCLL010000218.1 GCA_017647025.1 Alistipes sp.
GGCGAAAGGCGGAAGTATTTCTTTGGAGGATTCTCCATAAAGTCATCACGCTCGATGTAGAGCACCTTCGAGAATGGTACCTCACGCATACCAGCCTCCTCGTTCTCTGGGTTATTGACAGCCTTGCGCATCTCAACCTTGCCCTCCTCCCAGTTGGTAATAACAACTTTGAGTGGGTTCAGAACCGCCATACGACGCTCGGCAACCTTATTCAAGTCCTCACGAACGCAGTACTCCATCTTGCCGAGGTCGATTACATTATCACGCTTTGCAACGCCCACCATCTCGGCAAATGCACGCACCGATGCAGGGGTGTAGCCCTTACGACGCAATGCGCAGATTGTCGGCATTCGTGGATCGTCCCAACCCGACACTGCACCCTCCTGAACCAATTTCAAAAGGTTTCGCTTTGACATCATTGTATAGGTCAAGTTCAAACGAGCAAACTCGTACTGGTGCGATGGATAGATCTCCAACGCCTCGATAAACCAGTCGTACAATGGGCGGTGAACATCGAACTCCAAAGTACAAATCGAGTGCGAAATCTGCTCGATTGAGTCGCTCTGACCGTGAGCGTAGTCGTACATTGGGTAGATGCACCACTTGTTACCCGTGCGGTGGTGGTCGGTGTGCAAGATACGGTACATAATAGGATCACGGAAGAGCATATTAGGGTGCGCCATATCAATCTTTGCACGCAACACCTTCTCGCCATCGGCAAACTCACCGGCACGCATACGCTCGAACAAATCCAAGTTCTCCTCTACCGAGCGATCACGCCAAGGCGATGGCTTACCTGGCTCCGAAACGGTACCACGATTGAGGCGAATCTCCTCCTGTGTCTGGTCGTCAACATATGCCAAACCCTTCTTGATAAGCACGATTGCCCAATCGTAGAGTTGGTCGAAGTAGTCCGAAGCGTAGCGCTCAATAGCCCAATCGAAACCGAGCCACTTGATATCTCGCTTAATTGAGTCTACATACTCGGTATCCTCCTTTACAGGGTTGGTATCGTCAAAGCGGAGATTACACTTACCGCCATACTTCTTCGCCAAGCCGAAGTTGATGCAGATACTCTTTGCGTGTCCGATGTGGAGGTAGCCGTTTGGCTCTGGTGGAAATCGTGTCTGCACGTGCGACAAACCATTCGCAATCGACTCCTCGATAATCTCTTCAAGGAAGTTCAAAGATTTCTCCTTTACTTCAATGTTTTCATTAGCCATAACTTTCAGTTTTTATTATTTTGTTTTCTTCATTGTCTTATCATACAATTTTGGGGCGATATTTACGCCAAGCGATATAATCTGCTGATTATACACTTTCTTGCCATCGGTTTTCAGAGCAAACTCCGCCTTTACCTTTATGCGCTCCTGCCAGAAGTTGCGTTCGTAACCTATGCCCGTACGGTTGTAAACACCCGTCGTTGTACCGTAGAACGGATCCGAAGCATAAAGGTCTGCACCATATATCGTACCCTCCTTGCCAACTGAGTGGTAAAGAGGTTGCAAATTTTTGCCTACATAGAGATTGTTCGAGATAAAGACACCCCAACGGCTCATTCGGAAGAATAGTTCGCCACCCATCGGAAGTTGCCAGCCCCCCCCCGTAAGCCTATCCCGCTGCAAGGTTTGCTAATAGCC
>JAGCLL010000219.1 GCA_017647025.1 Alistipes sp.
AATTAGTCATTCGTGAGGCGATACGCAAGATTGCGTTGGGTCGCATTATGGAGCGTGTCAATATGTCGCCGGGCGGAATGTCGGGCATGGGTACTGCCCGTATGATTCACGGCTATGTGTCAAAGGTACACGATGACCCTGCAGACTCGGAGTTCAAGGAGTATGGCGGCACTGTCGATGTGGGCGAATATCCCGATGAAACGGCTTCGACTGAACCTATAATCCATAAGGGAGTTCTGCTCTCTGCTGCCACGAATAATGAGGGCGGTTTTCTAATTGTGCCTACACTATTTTCCGATGTTACCATCTTTATGGATGCGGCAACAAAGTATGCATACATAGTAAACTTTTCGCATGTCAACATCATTAACCTCACAGCTCACACCGAGACAACTATCGGTGTTACAGAGACAGAGGAGTTAGACCCCGATAGCGACTCTTCACCAGATTATGATGAGTTGGAGCCTACGGGAAATGAGACATCGACAAAGTATACTGCAACCACTATAACCACCTCCGTCAAGAACGACAAGGATAAGGAGGCTACGGTTGTGATGGATGCGGAGACTATTACTCAAACCGTCGATAAATCAGAGGTTAAACAGACGGCAGATAAAGTAGTTCAGAAGGTCAATTCAACCACCATTGCATTGGCGGACAACAAGGTAACACTTGGTGATGAGAACGCCACCGAGCCACTTGTTTTGGGTAATGAGCTTGCACAGTTGATGCTTGACTTTATGACCGAGTGCAGCAAGATTATGACTCCAACACTGATGGGAACGATGACACCTGTGAACTTCCCGAACTTTATCTCACTCTCGTCCAAGATTCAGAAATTTCTCTCTAAAACCAGCTTTACGAAGTAATGAGCGTACAACTACATCCCGATATAGAGCAGCTTGATAGGTCGAGCCTTTGTTACTCGATCTACTCGCAGTTGTACCACAACTTCTTCAATGCCCAACAGAAGAAGGATGCCGAACATCCCTATGGCGTTGAAGAGGGCGATGAGACGAGTGTACGACTCAAAAACACAGCCTACGGATTTGCCTCTGCTATCGCAGGTGCTGTCACGGGCGAAGGTGGTGAGTCAGGCGGTGGTCTGCTTATAGACTACCTCAAGAAGACGGGCGGAGATATGACGGGTATCTTCCGTGCCAACTATGGTTTTGAGGCAGGTGTAGCCAATACCCGAATCCTTGAAACCTACTCGGAAGATATTACCGATGCTGATGGTGTTGTCTCGGCCATTGAGTATGGCGTAAAGATTACGGGTAACCTCAAACTCGGAGGTGACACTCTCTATCTTGGAGGTACGAATGTTCTGCGATATGACCCTTACAAGGCTACCGCAACGATAGATGCATCGAACATCGACCTCCTCAGTGGATCTGTTCACTCCACAGGAGAATGGAGCATCGGAGATAAGGAGAGCGGAATCTTCATTTCACCAACATCATTGCAGGTCGGTGGCAAAGATGTCTATCATAAGGGCAATGCCAACCTTTCGAGTGTTGATTGGGAAATGCAGAACGGAACAATTAACAAAGATCTAACCGTTCACGGAGCATCAACGCTGGGAGGTGCACTGTCTGCTAAATATGGCGTTCAGTTGGGAGATAAGGGAAACACGCTACTGTCGTTTTCGGGCGAGGATGTGGCACTCAGTGGCTACCTCTCGTTCCTTGATGGTTTCGGTATTCGCATAGCAGGCAAATCTGTACTCACTCGTGAGGGTGAGAGTATCCGCTTGGGTAGTATAGGCGGCGATTTGATTTTGGGCAGCGATAACACTCCTAAGATTCGTCTATTCTCTGGAATCTCGGACATCGATGGCGATTGCCTGATGCTCTCGCCATACGGCAAGGCGTGCTTTCCAGGCTCGCTCACCGTAAAGCATAACTATGGAGCCGACCTTCTTTCGTCATATCGTGTAGACAGCAATGATGAGGGAATCATCATCCATAAAAACCTACGCTTTGGTTCTGCTGATGGCATACTTATCAAAGGTGATAAGGAGTATATCTCTCTATCATCTGATGTGGTCTACGAGAAAGATGGCGTACAGACTATCGTCCCTCATAAGACATCATTCAAGCATCGGATTTCCACCAGCAAGTATGCTCCGCAGAACAGATACAGCGAAACATTCTTTGTCAGCACCGATGCCGACTTTGTGGCGGCG
>JAGCLL010000030.1 GCA_017647025.1 Alistipes sp.
AAGGTAGAGGAGTGGCAGGCTGACGAGGAGCGATGCTCGTTCAAGGTGAAGGGCTTCACCGTGGCGTTGCGCTTCGAGGAGAAGGTCGAAAATAAGCATGTTAAAATTACGGGAGATGGTGGTACTGTGCCAATGGATTTCTCGTTTTGGATCCAGTTGCATCAGGTGTCGGAGGGCGACACACGAGTTCGATTGGTATTGCACGCCGATTTGAATATGATGATGCGAATGATGCTCGGCAAGAAGTTGCAAGCCGGACTCGACCAGGCGGTTGAGGGGTTGGCAATGGCGTTCAACCAGATTTAGTGAGTAGAGAGTAGAGAGAAATGCAAAATGCAGAATGCAAAATGCAGAATGTAGAGTGCAAAATTAAATAATTCTCAATCCTCAATCCTCAATTCTCAATTAAAAAAGTTGCTAATTGCTTAATTTTGTAAAAAATAACGAAAAAATCTTGCTCGGTTGGCAAATTAAATGTATATTTGCAACCGCAAAAAATTGAAAGAACACAAATTTACTATTTATTAAATTTCTAATAGTTATGACAAAGGCAGATATCGTAAGCGAAATCGCAAAGAAGACTGGCGTAGAGAAGAACCAGATTCAGACAATTGTTGAGGCTTTCATGGAGGAGGTTAAGGGCTCACTCGCAAAGGAGGAGAATGTATATCTTCGTGGTTTTGGCTCGTTCATCATCAAGAAGCGTGCTGAGAAGGTTGCTCGTAACATCTCGAAGAATACAACTATCACAATCCCTGCACACAACATCCCTGCATTCAAGCCAGCGAAGTCGTTTGCATCACAGATTAAGTAATATAAACCATCAAAATTATTATAACTATGCCAAACGGAAAGAAGCATAAGCGTCACAAGATGGCTACGCACAAGCGCAAGAAGCGTCTGCGTAAGGACCGTCACAAGAAGAAGTAGTCAATACTTCTCATAGGTTTTAACGCTAAGGGTGCGGAATGCCTCTTAGCGTTACCTATTTAATGTATTGAAGTTTTGGGGCTGAATTGGAAAATCGTTCTGATTGGCTCTTTTTGCACGAGTGCGTCGGACGCCAAATTCCTCACATACAAATGAGTATGCTGCGGATTTGTCGCCTAGCATCGCACAAAAACATCTCAATCACCTCCGATTTTGAAGTCGGGGATGATGAATAAAAAAGCCAATGGCTAAAAGCCAAATAATCATTGTACCGAAAATGAATAGAGAATTAGTTGTAAATGTAACATCCACCGAGATTAATATCGCCTTGTGCGAGGATAAGGTCTTGGCGGAGTTGAACCGCGAGGTTGCCCATACGGGCTTTGCGGTTGGCGACATCTATCTCGGTAAGGTGCATAAGATTATGCCTGGACTCAATGCAGCGTTCGTGAATATCGGACACGAGCGTGATGCCTTTATCCACTATCAAGATTTGGGAACGCACTTCCCTTCGCTCTGCAAAATCGTAAAGAGTTATCAGCCCGGCAATCGAGGTCTTCGTCTTGATACGATGAAAATCGATGGCGCATCGGAGGTTGAGAAGGATGGTAAAATATCATCCTATTTGCAGGTGGGGCAGCCAGTTATGGTGCAGATTGTAAAGGAGGCAATTTCCACCAAGGGGCCTCGTTTGACTGCCGACATATCGCTTGCGGGAAGGAATATCGTTCTCTTGCCTTTTACCTCGAAGGTTCTTATCTCGCAGAAGATTCGTTCCAACGAGGAGAAAAAACGATTGAAGCGAGTTGCAGCAGGTGTATTGCCAAAGAATTTTGGCGTGATTATCCGCACGGCTGCGGTCAATGCCTCCGACCTCGATGTTGAGCAGGATATTTTGGCTGCGGTAGAGAAGTGGCGTAAGGCCTGCCAGCAGATTCGCAAACGCACCGCTCCATCACTCTTGATGGGAGAGATGAATCGAGCAAATACGATTATTCGTGACACGCTTGATGGCTCATTCTCCCAGATTTGTGTCGATGACGAGGCGATGTATAATGAGATACGCTCCTATATTCGTGCCGTAGATGCCGAGAAGGAGTCTATCGTGAAACTATATCGTGGCTCAGTGCCGATTTTCGACAACTTCGATATTTCCAGACAGATTAAATCGCTGTTTGCGAAGTATGTATCGCTCAAACGAGGTGCCTACCTTATTATGGAGTCCACCGAGGCGATGCATGTGATAGATGTCAATTCGGGAAATCGCACCAAGGCCGAGGATAACCAAGAACAGACCGCCACAGAGGTAAATTTGGCTGCAGCGGCAGAGATTGCACGCCAAATTCGCTTGCGTGATTGGGGAGGTCTGATAATTATCGATTTCATCGATATGCACAAGTCGCAGAGCCGACAACTCATCTATGATGAGATGCAGCGACTTATGGCATCGGATAAGGCAAAGCATACGATACTTCCACTCTCGAAGTTTGGACTTATGCAGATTACTCGTCAGCGTATTCGCCCTGTGGCGGTAAGCAATACGCAGGATGTCTGCCCGGCTTGTGGAGGTACAGGAAAGGTTGAGCCTACGATACTTCTTGACCGTAAGATTGAAAATCAGATATCGCTACTTACTATGGAACGAGGACACAAGTATATCCGCCTCGTGGTAAGTCCTTATGTAGCAGCCTTCTTGAAGAAGGGTTTCTGGTCATTGCGTCGCCAGTGGGCTTGGCGATACCACGCCAATATCAAGGTCGTAGCCGATCAGAGTGTCGGTATGATTGAGGTGCGCTATGAAGACAGAGAGGGTAACGATATTTTGAAGGTTAATAAGGCTGAAAAGTCGAAGAAGAAAAAGTAGGTAAGAGCATATTCTATGCACGAAATACTGAGATTTGCCGAGGGCTCGCCTCAAATTGAGCAACTTGGCAAAGTGTTAGAGAAAAAAGGCAGCACCGTCCTTCTCAACGAGATGGTCGGCGGTGCTTTTTTATTTTATATGGCGGCAACCATCGCCCGAAAGGGCGGTGTGCATATCATCGTCAGCGAGGATAGAGATGCCGCAGCATACGCCTTGAACGACCTCTATGCCCTGCTGGGCGAGGAGCGAGTTTTGTTCTTTCCTTCGGCATATAAGCGCTCGGTAGTTTATGGCGCAGAGGAGGCGGAGAGCGTGGTTATGCGCACGGGAGTGCTGAATGCGCTGAAAAATCGGAAGGACGATTTTTTGGTTGTTTCGACCTATCCAGAGGCGTTGGCGGAGCGAGTGGCTGATGTCGAGGGATTGGCAGCAGAGTCGTTACACCTTGAACGGGGAGTGTGTATTGAGGTGGCAGACTTGGAGGAGCAAATTCAGAGACTGGGCTTTAATAAGGTAGACTTTGTCTACGAGCCGGGACAATACTCGGTACGAGGTGGAATTTTCGATATATTCTCCTACTCGGAGAGTAGACCGTATCGTTTGGACTTCTTCGATAACGAGATAGAGTCGATACGCCGATTTGAGTTGTCGAGCCAGTTGTCGAATGAGCGATTGGAGGAGGTGGATATTATCTCCAACATCAATCGTGCCGATGTCGACAGGGTGTCGTTAGCGGAGTTTGCCGAGGGGGCAACCTACTGGTTCCAAGATGCAGACTTTATCTTGGGTAAGGTCGATGATGTGCGTCGCAAGGCGTTGCAGGATAGCGATGAGCCGGAGGAGATGACGGCAAAATTGACCTCTCGCAAGGAGTTGATAGACAATATGGCAGAGTCGTGTGTGGTGCTTTTGCGCAACACTTTGTCGGAGCGACCTGCATCGCAGACGATACTTTTCCATACCTCACCACAAAACAGTTTCAATAAAAACTTTGAGGTACTTGCCGATGAGTTGCTGGCTCGCCACGAGGCGGGTTATCGCACCTTCCTGATGTCGGAGAACAGGGCGCAGGCGGAGCGTTTGGAGGGGTTGCTCTACGCTACGGGGCGTGCAGATGCAAAGTTTGAACTTGCAAGACTTACGCTTCACAATGGCTTCACCGACCACGACCTCAAAATATCGCTCTATGCCGAGCATCGTCTGTTTGAGCGCTATCGTCGCTACAAGATAAATGGTCAGATTAAGCGTGACGAGCAGATGACCATTGCCGAGTTGAACTCGTTGCAGGTGGGCGATTATGTTACCCATATCGACCACGGTGTTGGTCGCTTTGGCGGTTTGGTCAAGATTGAGGAGGGTGGCAAGATGCACGAGGCGATAAAACTCGTCTATCGCGATGGTGATGTCCTCTTTGTGAATGTCCATTCGTTGCACCGCATTGCTCGCTACAAGAGTGGCGATGAGGAGGCTCCGAAGGTGCATAAACTCGGTAGTGGAGCGTGGCAGAAGATTAAAAATGCTGCCAAGAAGGCGGTTAAGGATATTTCGAGGGAACTTATTGCGTTGTACGCCAAGCGCAAGGCGAGTGAGGGTTTTGCCTTTTCGCCCGATAGTTATCTACAACAGGCGTTGGAGGCCTCGTTTGAGTGGGAGGATACGCCCGACCAGTTGAAGGCTTCGGAGGCGGTCAAACGAGATATGGAGTCGGAACGCCCGATGGATAGATTGCTCTGCGGAGATGTCGGCTTCGGAAAGACCGAGGTGGCAATTCGTGCAGCATTCAAGGCGGCAACCGATGGCAAACAGGTGGCGGTGCTGGTGCCTACTACGATTTTGGCATTGCAACACTATCGCTCGTTCCAGAGCCGTCTGCGAGAGTTCCCCGTA
>JAGCLL010000031.1 GCA_017647025.1 Alistipes sp.
AATCGATTTTAACGACATAATCTACTTCGCCGCACCAAAAAAGAAGAAGGAACTCGCCTCGATGGACGAGGTGGACCCAGAGTTGAAGGCGACCTTCGACAAACTCGGTATTCCATTGGAGGAGCAGAAGGTGTTGGCAGGTGTGGCGGTAGATGCAGTGTTGGACTCGGTGTCGGTAAAGACAACATTTCAAAAGGAGTTGGCGGAACGAGGTATTATCTTCTGCCCAATCTCGGAGGCGATATGCAACTATCCAGAGTTGGTGAAAAAGTATCTCGGCTCGGTAGTGCCGTATGCCGATAACTTCTATGCAGCGTTGAATACCGCAGTATTCTCTGACGGCTCATTCTGCTATATTCCAAAGGGGGTGCGATGCCCTGTTGAACTTTCGACCTACTTCCGCATAAATGCACAGGGTACGGGACAGTTCGAGCGAACACTCATCGTTGCTGACGAGGGGGCGTATGTGAGTTACTTGGAGGGTTGCACCGCACCACAGCGAGATGAAAATCAGTTGCACGCCGCAGTAGTGGAGATTGTTGTTGAAAAGGATGCCGAGGTTAAATACTCGACAGTGCAGAATTGGTATCCTGGCGACAAGGAGGGTAAGGGCGGTATCTACAACTTCGTTACCAAGCGAGGTCTTTGCAAGGAGAATGCCCACCTCTTCTGGACACAAGTAGAAACTGGCTCGGCTATCACTTGGAAATATCCGAGTTGCGTGTTGATGGGCGATAACTCGGTGGGCGAGTTCTACTCGGTGGCTATGACCAACAACTTCCAGCAGGCAGATACGGGTACAAAGATGATTCACATCGGTCGCAACACTCGCAGTCGCATCGTGTCGAAGGGTATCTCGGCAGGAAGGTCGCAGAATGCCTATCGTGGACTTGTAAAGGTTATGCCGAAGGCTGAAAATGCCCGCAATTATTCGCAGTGCGACTCGTTGCTGATTGGTGATAAGTGCGGAGCGCATACCTTCCCTACGGTGGATTGTCGCAACTCCTCTGCGCAACTCGAACACGAGGCTACAACCTCGAAGATTTCCGAAGAGCAACTCTTCTACTGCAATCAGCGAGGTCTCTCTACCGAGGACGCTGTTGGCTTGATTGTGGGTGGATATGCTCGTGAGGTGTTGGCGAAGTTGCCGATGGAGTTTGCGGTAGAAGCCCAAAAACTGTTGTCGATTAGCTTGGAGGGCTCAGTAGGTTAAATTAGGAATTAAAAAAAAGAACAACATATATGCTTAAAATAAAAAATCTTCACGCATCAGTCGATGGTAAAGAGATTCTTCGAGGTATCGACTTCGAGGTTAAGGCCGGCGAGGTACACGCCATAATGGGCCCAAATGGCTCTGGCAAGAGTACTCTTGCATCGGTGATTGCAGGACACAACAAGTTTGAGGTTGAGGCAGATGAACTCTCATTCGAGGGCGAAAATTTGCTCGATATGTCGATTGAGGAGCGTGCAAGAAAGGGCTTGTTCCTCGGCTTCCAATATCCCGTAGAGATTCCGGGTGTTACGATGGCAAACTTTATGAAGATTGCCGTAAACGAGCAGCGCAAGTCGCGTGGCGAGGAGCCATTGACCGCAGCGGAGTTCTTGAAGATGATGCGAGAGAAGGCGAAGGTTGTGGAGTTGGATGCCAAGATGACCGCTCGTGCCGTAAATGAGGGCTTCTCGGGTGGCGAAAAGAAGAAGAACGAGATTTTCCAGATGGCGATGCTCGATCCGAAGTTGGCTATCCTCGACGAGACCGATTCGGGCTTGGATATTGACGCTTTGCGCATTGTGGCTACGGGTGTAACGAAGTTGCACACTCCGCAGAATGCTACCGTAGTGATTACCCACTACCAGCGCTTGTTGGACTATATCGTGCCGGACTTTGTGCATGTGTTGTATAAGGGCAAGATTATCTATTCGGGCGACAAGTCGTTGGCTCTCAAACTCGAAAAGGAGGGCTACGATTGGCTTATTAACGACTATAAGGAGTAGGCTATGATGGTCGAAAAGTTGATAACGGAGGGCTTACTGCGAGAGGCGAAGGTAGGGCGCATTGACGATAAGTGCGACCTTTCGTTGCCACTTGTGGTGCGCAACCCACGAAAGGGCGAGATTGAGGTTTCGACTTTGCATAAGGTGTCGCTTGTGGTGTGGCACGACGATGCAAAGGAGTCGACCTTGACCATTCGACTTGCTCCGCATACGCAGTTGACGCTCACGGAGGTCTATGCCTCGGAGAAATATACCTCGCTTGTCATTGAGCAGGCGGAGGGTAGCGAGTGCTCGGTAACTACCGTGATGTTGCGAGGAGCGCATATTGCCTACGAAACATTGCTCAATGCTCCGCACTCATCTTTTACTATGAATGCCGCAGTTGTGGCTACGGGCTTTGACCACGCACAGTTGTCGCTGGTTACTCGCCACAATGTTGAGGATTGCAAGAGTAATTCGACGGTTAAGAGTGTCGCTTCGGGCAGGGCGGTAGCAGAGTTTAAGGGTTTGGTATATGTGGCACAAGATGCACAGCGCACCGATGCCAAGCAGTTAAACCGCAATATCGAACTCGGTGGTGGTCGTGTGGTGTCGGAGCCACAGTTGGAGATTTATGCTGACGATGTCAAGTGCTCGCACGGCTCGACTGTCGGACAACTCGATGAACAGGCTATCTACTATATGCGTCAGCGAGGTATCTCGAAGGAGAGTGCCGAGCGACTGATGTTGGAGGGCTTCGTGGGCGATGTGGTGGCGAAGTGCGATATTGAGCCACTTGCAGAGATGCTCTGCGAGGCGTTGCAAAAGAGATTGAATGAGTAATATGTTCGAGATAGAGAAGATAAGGGCGCAATTCCCAATTTTGGAGCGTGAGGTGTATGGCAAGAGATTGATATACCTCGATAGTGCTGCTACTGCGCAGAAACCGCTGTGCGTAGTGAAGAAGATGGAGGAGTTGCTCTTGAACGATAACGCCAATATCCATCGTGGCGTGCATCTGCTTTCGGAGGAGATGACCGCAAAATACGAGGAGGCTCGTGAGGTTGTACGCTCGTTTATCGGCGCAGAGAGCCGTGAAGAGGTGGTATTTACATCGGGTGCTACGATGTCGCTAAACTTGGTGGCTTCGAGTTACTGCGAGAAGTTCCTACACGAGGGCGACAATGTGGTTGTCAGCCATATCGAACATCATTCGAATATCGTTCCTTGGCAGTTGGCTACGGAGCGCAAGGGCGCAGAGTTGCGAGTAATACCTGTGGCGGATAATGGCGAATTGGAACTCGGCACACTCGATGCGCTTATTAACGAGCGCACAAAGGTTGTGGCGGTAACGCAGGCTTCTAATACACTTGGTACACGCCCCGACCTCGCCAAAATTATCGCAAAGGCTCACTCGGTGGGTGCAGTTGTGGTGGTGGATGGTTGCCAAGGCGTAGTACACGGTGGGGTAGATGTAAAGGCTCTTGATTGCGATTTCTACGCATTTTCGGGACATAAGTTGTATGGCCCTACGGGTATAGGCGTGCTGTATGGCAAGCGTGAGTTGCTCGACAAGATGCCTCCATATATGGGTGGTGGCGATATGGTCGATAAGGTAACCTTTGCAAAGACAACATACGCATCTCTGCCACTCAAATTCGAGGCGGGAACATCGAACTTTATTGGTGCTGTCGGCTTGGCGGAGGCGATAAAGTTTTTGCAACAACTCTCGGCAGAGGAGGTCGAGAAGCACGAAAAGGAGTTACTCGACTATGCTACTGCCGAGTTGCAAAAGATTGAGGGTGTGCGTATCTACGGTACTACGGCGGATAAGTCGCCTATTATCTCGTTCAATGTTGAGGGTTGCGACCACTACGATATTGGAATGATACTCGACAAGCAAGGCGTTGCAGTTCGTACCGGACACCACTGCGCCGAGCCTGTGATGGCTCGTTATGGCACAAATGGCGTAGTACGAGCCTCAATTGCACTCTACACAAATAAGGAAGATATCGAAATGTTTATTAAAGCGGTTAAGCGAGCAGTTTCGATGTTGAAATAATAATTTTGCATTTTGCATTCTGCATTTTGAATTATGTTTATTGTACTTGAAGGACTTGATGGCGCAGGAAAATCAACCCAAATCAAAAAACTGCGTGAGATGTTTGCCGAGCGAGGTATTGAGAGTGAGTATGTTCACTTTCCTCGTTTCGATGCTCCGATTTATGGCGATTTGATTGCTCGCTTTCTGCGTGGCGAACTCGGCTCGGTGGAGCAGGTCGATCCATATATCGTGGCTCTGCTCTATGCTGGCGATAGAGCCGATATGGCACCACAAATTCGCAAATGGCAGGAGGAGGGCAAGGTGGTAATCGTAGACCGCTATGTCTACTCGAATATCGGCTACCAGTGTGCAAAAATTGCCGACAAAGAGGCTCGTTTGCGTTTGAACGATTGGATATTGAATTTGGAGTACGAGGTGAATAAAATTCCTCGCCCCGATGTGTCGTTGTTCTTGGATGTACCATTTGCCTTTACCGAAAAGCGCCTCACTGAGCAGCGTGAGGGCGACGATCGCTCATACCTCAATGGTGCAGCCGACATCCACGAGCAGTCACTCTCGTTGCAGCAGCGAGTGCGTGAGGTCTATATCGAGTCTGCGGAGCGAGATAGCGAACTTGTAGTAGTGGATTGTAGTAACGATGAGGGCGCAATGGCTTCGCCCGATGAGATTTTCTCTCGCATAGAGATGCAGATTGCCCAACTCTTGAATAGATAAGTATAAGATGGCTCACAACCTGAGAAATAGGCGCTGGTATCGCTACCTATCGCACTTTTGTAGAGTGTCGTTTGCTTTGGCATTTCTGGTGTCGGGCTTCTTCAAGGCAATAGACCCTTGGGGAACTATCTTGGTGGTCAAGAACTATCTTGTCGCATACGACATAACGCTTCCAGAGTGGGTTGTAACAATTTTTTCGATATGGCTTTGCGGTGCGGAGTTGATGATGGGTTGTATGCTCCTCTTTAAGGTGCGTATCCGTATGGTGTCGGTATTTTCGGTGCTATCGATGACATTCTTCACTATTCTCACCTTCCTGAGTGCCACATTTATCCCTGTTGAGGATTGCGGTTGCTTCGGCGAGATGTGGAAACTTACCCCTTGGCAATCATTTGCAAAGAACTTGGTGCTGTTGCCTATGGCGTTGTGTTTCTGGTATCGCTACCGACCTGACAGAATCTTTGCATTCTCCAAGTTGGAGTTCTTCCTTATGTGCTTCTTCTTTACGGCGGCTATGAGTGTCGGAACATATTGCTATTATCACCTGCCTATAATGGATTTGTTGCCATATAAGGTTGGTACAAATATCGCCGAGGAGATGGAGTCGGCTCGCACGAAGCAGAGCAGCGAGGAGGTGGTGCTTGTCTATCGTAATACCCGCACAGGTCGTGTACGAGAGTTCTCGATTAATGACAAGGCGTGGCATAATGATAAGCGCTGGGAGTGGGTTGAGACTCGTGTGGAGAGCGATGAAGATGGCGTGGAACCAATGATTTTGGAGTTTTATATTAGCAATCAGGAGGGCGAAAAGACTGCGGAACTTCTCGCTATGGAGGAGAAACTCTATATGCTCTGTGTTATGGATTTCGAGCGAGTAACCGATAAAATAAAGGAGCGCTTTGCGGCTGTGGAGCGCTATGCCGAGCAAAATGGTGGTAGAGTAATCTATCTCACCCCAGAGCATCTTCCTGCCAATGCACCAGTTCCGCTCTATAATATAGATGCCAAGACTATGAAGACAATGCTGCGTGCAGACTATGGCTTGGTGGAGTTGGAGCGAGGTGTTATCACCGGAAAGTATAACTACCGAGATATACCTTATTAATATATAGAGAACGAATATAATATATAGTATGAATATAAAGGAGAGATTGCAACGAGTGTTGCAGATGGTAGAGGAGTCCGAACTCTTGGGCTCTATGTCGGAACTCGACCGAGATGTAATACTTGCCGAGTTGAGAGAGGTGTATAGCGAATTGAAATTTGGAGTTGAGAGTGGAGTGGTGAGAGTTGAGAATGAGCCACTGCCAACTCCACCTGTTGCGGAGGTTGCCGAAACTGACGACGAGTCTGATGAGGATAGCGAGGTCGAGGTAGAACTCATTTTTGAAGACGAGGAGGAGATAGAAGATAGGAGTGAGGAAGTAGAAGATAGAAGCGAGGAGGTAGAAAATAAGGGTGAGGAGGAAGTAGAAGATAAGCGAGAGGAAATTGAGAAAGATATTCCAACTTTCGACGCTCAACCTTCAACTTTCGACGCTCAAACTTCAACCCCCAAGCGCAGTGTCTTGCTTTCGCTCTACGAGGAGGAGTCAAAGCCTGTTATTGGAGAACTCTTCTCCGAGAAGCCTTCCGTAGCGGACACTATCGCTTGTCCCAAGGGATTAGCCGAGATTACTCCCGTTGTTTCGTTGCGTGAGTCGATAGGTGTGGCGGATAAGTTTATGCTTATCAGAGAGTTATTCGATGGAGATAGCGACAAATATGAGAGTGCAATCGCCTCGCTTGATAGCCAGCGCTCGTTCGATGACTGCGTTATATATATTACGGAGAACTACTCGTGGAGTGCGCAGTCGCAGGCTACCAAGACCATTATGTCGCTCTTGCAACGCAAATTTAACGAATAGCAGACTATGGCAAAACTCTATATTGTACCTACACCAATCGGAAATTTGGAGGATATAACCCTTCGTGCTGTGCGCATTTTGAAGGAGGTTGATTTTATCCTTGCCGAGGATACTCGCACAAGTTCGGTGCTGATGAAACACCTCGGTATCGAGAAACCTCTGCGCTCGCATCACAAGTTCAACGAGCACGCTACTGTTCAAGTAGTAGCCGATGCTATTGATGCAGGACGAGATGTAGCGCTGGTGTCGGATGCAGGAACTCCCGGCATCTCCGATCCCGGTTTTCTGCTGGTGCGTACTTGTGTTGAGCGAGGAATTGATGTCGAAACCCTGCCGGGTGCTACTGCATTTGTACCAGCATTGGTGCAGAGCGGATTACCTTGCGATAGATTCTGCTTTGAGGGTTTTTTGCCACAGAAAAAGGGGCGCAAAAAGCGTATTGAGGCGCTTGTGAACGAGGAGCGTACGATGATATTCTACGAGTCGCCATTCCGTGTGGTAAAGTGCTTGGAGCAGTTGGCAGAGGTGCTTGGCTCGGAGCGAGAGGTATCGGTATCTCGTGAGATTACAAAGAAGTTCGAAGAGACCGTGCGAGGAACACTCTCGGAGGTGGCAGAGCACTTCCGTCAGCACGCACCAAAGGGCGAGTTCGTGATTGTGGTGGCAGGTCGCTCGACCAAAAAATCAAATGTTGAAGAGGATGAGAGTGAAGATTAGAGAGATATATGAGAATGTGGTTGTAACGCTGCTGTGGACGATGTGTTGGCTCTTGTCGATACTCCCGCACTGCATCCGTTATGGCGTGCTCTCGCCATTTGTAGCCTTTGTGTTGCGTAGAGTGGTACACTATCGCTATAATGTTATTGTGCGCCAGTTGCGTGAATCGTTCCCCGACAAGAGCGAAGCAGAGATTGAGAAAATATGCCATCGTTACTATGACCACTTGGCCGAGATGATTATTGGAACACTCTCGTTGGCAGCAATGAACGACCGTCGCCGCCGCAAAGCCACCGAGTTTAATCTTACGGAAGATTTCCATCAGGTTATAGAGGGCCGAAATGCGGTGGTGCTAACCTCTCACTATGGATTTTGGGAGATTGCTCTAAACCTCTACCTCGTGGCCCCAAAACACCATCTCGTAGTGGCATACCGCCCTTTGAAGAGCACGATTATGGATAAACTCTACAAGCGTTTGCGCAATAATCGTGAGGTGGATGTTGTGCCAAGTAGCCAACTTATACGCCACTATATTGCTAATCGCAACGGCATTAATGGCAAGAACATTGTTGTAGGTCTTATATCAGACCAGAATTGCCCTCCGACAAAGGGGTGCTGCTGGCATAGTTTTCTAAATCACGACTCACTATTCTTCGATGGTGGCGAGTTGTTGGCTATGAAGTTCGATTTGCCAGTCTTCTATTTGGAGTTGGAACGCATTGGAGCAGGTCGCTATTGTCACAACTATACCCAGATATATGACGGTAAGGAGGAGGTTGCTCCTCACGAGATAACAGAGCGTTATGTGCGCTGCTTGGAGCGTACTATCCAGGCAAAGCCAGAGCATTGGATGTGGTCGCACAAGCGTTGGAAGAACCGCCCGAAGGAGGGTGCAAACTTCTATAATAATTACAAGGAGCAGTAGATGAAAACGGCTGTCGTAATTCTCAATTGGAATGGGTTGCAACATCTGCAACACTACCTTCCGAGCGTAGTTGCCACTACGCCCGATGCCGACATCGTAGTTGCCGATAATGGCTCTACGGATGGCTCTGTGGCGTGGTTGAAGGATACTATGCCAGAGGTGGGACTCATTCTTCTTGATAGGAATTACGGCTTTGCCGAGGGTTACAATCGTGCATTGAAACAGTTGCAAGGCTACGATGTGTTTGTTCTGCTCAACTCCGACATAGAGCCAACCGAGGGGTGGCTTGCACCCCTTATCGAACATTTGCGAGAGAATAAAGATGTGGCGGTTGTAGTGCCGAAAATTCTCGACGATAAGTGTCGTACGAAGTTCGAGTATGCGGGAGCGTCGGGTGGTTTTATAGATGTTTTGGGCTATCCTTTCTGTCGTGGTCGCATACTTAATTGCGTGGAGGAGGATAGAGGACAGTACGACACTCCGTGCGATGTGATGTGGGGTAGTGGTGCTGCATTTTGTTGTCGAGCCGAGGTATTTGCCGAGTTAGGAGGCTTTTCAGCGGAGTTTTTCGCCCACCAAGAGGAGATTGACCTATGTTGGCGTGTATGGCTGTCGGGGCATAGGGTTGTTGTTGAGCCTCGCTCGAAGGTCTATCACTTGGGTGGAGCAACGCTATCTGCCGACTCGCCATTTAAGACGATGCTGAATCATCGCAACAACCTCGCAATGTTGTTCCGTTGTGCATCGCCTTGGCAACGAGCCTTGGTGGCAGTGGTGCGACCTATGCTGGATTTTGCGGCTGCAATGAGTTATCTTGTGCAAGGCAAACCAGAGAGCGCAAAGGCTGTGTGGAGGGCGTGGAAAGACTTTTTGAAGTGGCATAAACGGCTCGCCAAGGAGCGCAAGGCGATACGCCAGAATGTTAAACACGAAGCACCGATATACTACGGCTCGATAGTTTTGCGTTACTTACTTGGAAGGAGAACCTTCCAAGAATAAATCGTTCTTATGAGTTCTTTTTGCACGAGAGCATCGGTCGTCAAAATGCTCACATAGGCTTACTATGCTGCGCTTTTGTCGCCTTGCTTCGCACAAAAATAATCTCATAATTTACGATTTAGAGGTATAATGAAATTAAGAATTAAAAAATTAAAAGTGCGAAAAACAGTTTTCCGTTTTCCGCTTTCCGTTTTCCGTTATGAAAAAGATAGTAATAATCCCTACCTACAACGAGTGCGAGAATGTGGCTCGTATGACCGATAAGGTGATGTCGCTTGCGGGCGACTTTGACCTGCTCTATGTGGATGATGGCTCGCCTGATGGTACAGCCGATATTATTCGTACAAAGATGTCGGAGTATGGCCCTCGTGTCAACCTTGTGGAGCGTAGTGGCAAACTTGGTTTGGGTACAGCCTACATCGCAGGTTTTAAGTGGGCTTTGGAGCACGGCTACGACCAGATTTTCGAGATGGATTGCGACTTTTCGCACAATCCTGATGACCTTCTTCGCCTCTCGGCACGCTTGGAGAATGATGCCGATGTTGTTGTAGGCTCTCGCTATGTCAAGGGTATGAATGTGGTGAATTGGCCACTCTCTCGCATACTTATCTCCTATGGAGCATCGCTCTATGTGCGTATAGTTACCGGTATGCCAGTTGCAGACTCTACCGCAGGATTTGTGGGCTATCGTCGTGAGGTCTTGGAGCGTATAAATCTCGATGGTGTAAGAATGATTGGTTATGGTTTCCAGATAGAGATGAAATATACGGCTTGGAAGCACGGATTTCGCCTTCGAGAGGAGTCTATTATCTTTACCGATAGAGAACTCGGAACTTCGAAGATGTCGTCGAGTATCTTTGGTGAGGCTTTCTTTGGAGTGCTGAAATTACCATTTAGAAAGATAAAATAATAAAGAGCCAGTAAAAACTGGCTCTTTATTATTTATCCGTAGCCCACTCTCCTTTGGCTCCACCGTAAATGATGAGGTGGTTTGGTAGCAACGATTTTAGTAGCAGATAACTTTCGTAAATGTTGTAACCAGAGGTCTTGCCTTTGGCAATCTCGTAGCCTATGACTGCCCCGCAGCCCTTTGTTGAGTGGAGAGTGTGGCTATTACGCCACAGATAACTCTCGTGCCATATAGGATCATTGCTTGGATTGCCTCCTCGGCGAATGTCATCTCCCAATAGGGTAGTGTCGATTGGCGTGCGTACAACGACATAGAGTCCAACTCTTTCGCACTCCTCTATAATTTTCTCGGCGTTGCGGTCGAGAGTGATGATAATACCATTGTATCCATATTTTTTTACCTCGTCAAGGCTCTTAATCGCACTCCACTCCACAAGGTTTGGGGTAATCAACTCGTTGTTGATAAGAAGTTTACCCTTGCGCAACTCAATCTGTCGTAATCCCACCTTACGACTAATGCACTCTGCAATGCGATTGTCGATGCGACTCTCCAAATCGAGGCGCAGTAGCGTAGGTGTTTTTGCACTCCACAGTGCTTTGGCTGGTAGCACGCACGCAAAACGCAATGTGTCTTCACGGCGCATATCAAGTGCCACTTCACGATAGCCCTCTGCTACTACAATCGTATCATTCATACGCAAGGCGTAGTGAACACGAGCCTCCTTGCGGTTCAAGGCGTCGCACTTTACCGGTATGACAAACTCGGCAATACCCTCGCCGTTTTCGTTCAAACGAACCTCTGCAACAATATCACGCATACGAATTGTAGGCTGCGAAACGACCTCTATGCCCTCAACTTTCAACTCTTTTGGGGCGTACAACTTGTTGGCAAGCAAAGAGTTGTCGAGCAATATAACAACTTCGTTACGACCTTCGGTTGTAGCCTTTGTGATATTGAACTCCGCACCCATTACACCCGTTGGCGCAAAACCTATCTCACGACCATTCACTTTTACCGTATATGCTGCCGACGCATAACCGACACGCAGTATTACTTGGCGGTTTAACCAAGTAACAGGCATAGCAAAGTGTGTTGTGAAGGTCGCAATTGAGCCGTTATCGTGGCGAGTAGGCTCTTCGCATACTGCAACAAAACGAGAGAGCGATGCTTCGCCCTTTACAGCATCACTCATACGATGATAAGGGATAAGGCGAGGGCGTGCAGGCTCAACCTTGCGAGCCGAGAGGTTGAAATCCTCTTGCGCACACAAATTGCCGATGGTTGCAAGTAATATGGTTGCAAAAAATAGAATTCTCTTCATAAAATTTTGTATCTTTGCGACAAAGGTACAATTTATTTCGATAAAACGATATGCCAAATAGTGCAAAACTGATATTTCCTCCCTTTTCTCCACGATTGAAGGAGTCTGATGGCGAAAAATATATCTGGGACTCATTGCGCCGTAAATGGTTGGTACTCACTCCCGAGGAGTGGGTGCGTCGTCATACTATTGCGTGGCTTGTGTCGTACAAGGGCATTCCCGAACTACGAATTTCGCAGGAGTACCCCGTAAATGTAAATGGTCAGCATCAGCGTGCCGATATTGTTGTGGTTGATGAGAGTGCCAAGCCTTATCTGTTGGTTGAGTGTAAAGCACCCGAAATAGCCATTGATAACGAGGTTGTTATGCAGGCAATGCGTTATAATGCTGTCGTAGGGGCGAGATATATGCTACTCACCAATGGCAAACAACTCTTCTGTTACGAACATTGCAATGGGCAATACCGAGCAGTCAAAGAGTTTTAATACAAATAGTTAAGGCGTTAGTTTCCTAACGCCTTAACTATTGTAACATAACTTTAATTGACCTCAATAATCTCGACTGTCCAGCCAAATAACTCATTTGCGCAAGTCGCCTGCATCTGCGCTATTTGCGAGGTCTGTACCGTGTCGGCAATAATCGCATTTACCAACTGCTCTGCATTCGAGTAGGTGTTGTCCACCGCATTCGCAAAACATTGATAGAAGGCATTCTGCTGAACTCTACTCAATCCATCAGGCAAGATATTTGCCGCAACAAGATCGCGATAAGGGTAGAGATGACGCATATTCGAGGCATCGGCAGCCAACTGCTCTACGATAGTCGTAACCACATAGACCTGCACCGTGTCGTTCATTCCCGGCATCTCAATAAATGTGGTGTAGGCAGGGTATGCCTCCTCGATTGAGGACAATACACTATCAGTAAATAGCATATATTCCGCCTCGCTAAGATTGCTGAGATAGACCATCTTGCGATAATCACGCAAAAGGTTGCGCATAGCCTGACGCTCCTCTCGATTCCACTTCGCCTGCTCTCCGCAAGCGAACATTCCTCCAAAAATTAGTGCCACAATGGCAACCGAAAGTAGAAACTTTTTCATCGTGTAAATTTTATTAAGTTAAACCACACGATGTAAGCGCAACCTTCGTGCCAACTGCGTTGCTACTCGAAATCCTTAATTTTGCATTTTGCATTCTGCATTAACCCTACTTCGTAGGCTTTTCCTCCTTCGCACCTCGGCATAGTGCAAGCAAACTTGCCCTCTGCTCTCGGTTTGTCGTCAGTTCTGCATTCTGCATCTCTTATCTTTCCGCTCTCATCTCCACTCCTATGAGCGACCTGTCGCAGATGACTATCGGCGAGTCGTAGTAAGGGGTGTTCTTGAATTTGAAATTCTTGCCGAGTTTGCGGTGCGGTAATTCGTAGACTACGCCAGTAAGGATGTCAATGCATACAGGCTCGTTGCAGTTGAAATTCTCGATAACAATCTCGGCACAATTCTCGCATTCGCAGTAGATCGGCACTTCACCTCCTCGCCATACAACAAGCGACTGTAAGGCGGTTTTGTTGTCCTCGAATAGATAGTATAACGGTTTGGAGTTGGCGTTGTAGATTGGAGCCGACACCTCGATGCCCGACTTGTCGCACACCTTATCGAGATTATCAAATACCGAGACAAAATTACGAATTGCGTGGTATGCAATCTTTGGTCGCGAGACTTTGTTGCTCGCTCGGGTTGCGAGAATGCCTTTCAGGTTTTTAATCTTTATCTCATCCTTCGTTCCGTAATTCATATCGGCAATCGAAAAGATGCTGGTACGCACGCCATTTCCGTGGTCGTTCATCATCTTGCGGATGTCCCACTTTGCCTGTGTCTGCTCGGTCCAAGAGTACTCTGCCAATGCACCACCCATATAACCGGCGGAAGGAGCGCCACTCTCGCCCTGCCATATCGCAATGTCGAGGTCGCAACGCTTGATTACATTACGCAGTGTAACGCCATCAATAAAGTAGGTGTCCTCTGGCACATAGTGGTATCCGTGATATGTTATCCAATCAATCAGATGCTCATCGTTGTTCGCCTTCAACTTCGCTGCCAAGTCGGAGATAATAGCCTCCGCATAGACTTCGTAGCGAGGTACTGCCAAACCAAATGCAGCAATCTTTGCATCGGGGTCTACCGATTTTATCACTCGTGCCGTAGCGATTGTCAAATCGACAATGCTCTTTGGATCGGCGTTGTTGTAACGCACGGTGTTGTCCGGCTCGTTCCAAATCTCCCACTGATGCACCTTGTCTTTGTATCGCTCTACGGAAGCCTTTGTCCAGCGCAACCAGGCATCTATGGCGACTTTCGATGTTGGCCAACCGCCATTTAAGAAGATAGTTCCACCACCTGGGTAGATGGGGTTGCCATACGAGAGTTCAACCCAAGGCTCCAATCCTCGCGATACGGCGTCGTCGATAATCGTGTCGAGCCAAGCAAAGTCGTAGACACCCTTCGCCTTTTCAGTCTTTGCCCATCCTGCCTGCAAGCGGATATAGCGCATTCCAAGAGGCTCGAGATACTCCTTATATTTTTGATAATCGGCGTAATCTCTATCGAGCGTTTCGCAACCAATGGCGAGGTCGTTTTGTACCTCCGAGAGGGTTTTCTGGCGCAGAGTTCCAATCTGTTGAGGGGATCTCTCTGCGCAACTCGCAAATATTGCCAATGCCAATAGGCATAAATAGACTCTTTTCATACTATTTGTGACAGTTTTGTTGCAACGACTCCTCTGTTACCACTACCTTTATGGCTTGCGGTACTACGCTGATAGTTACTGGTGTACCACCCTGCAATTCGCCATCTGTTTCGAGTGGCATATTCGGAGCCGAGGTTATTTTTACGCACTTTCCCTGGGCGTGCTGTACATGACCGATAGAGTATATTTTGCCATTAAACAGCCTATTGGCACGGAATATCACGTGCCACCAATGCACAGGGCGGATAATGGTCAAATCAAGCAATCCGTCATTTGCTACAGCTCGAGGCAACTGCTGAATACCTCCACCATTGTAGCGGCATACACCGACTGCCAACGAGAAGAGTAACTTGTTGTAGATGACCTTGCCATCGACTTCGATGGTTGCACCCGCAGGCTTTGCCGAGAAGTACCCCTTCAAAAGGCTATACAGATAGAGCCACTTGCCTTTGTAGCCCTTCAATTTCAGATGATTGAAAATTTTTATGACATAGGCATCAAAACCCATTCCTGCAACATTCGCCATATAGCGAGTCTGCTCGACCTTCGCTTCGGTGTAGGAGACTCTGCCTACATCCTGCAAGAATGAGTATCCCTCTTTGATTGCACGAATTACGGCGGAGTAGTTGCGAGGAATACCGAATGTGCGTACCCAGTCATTGCCAGTGCCTATGGCAATAACAGCCAGAAGAATCTCCTTTGGATCGCACTGTTTTTGAATAAAGAGTCCATTTACCACCTCATTCAAGGTACCATCACCTCCTACAACTATAATTTTGCGATAGCCACGATTTGCAGCCTCGACAGTCAATTCGGTTGCGTGATAACGATGCTCTGTGAATGCAGGGTCGTGCTCAATTCCGTTTTCGCGGAGGAGGTGAGAAATTTTCGGAAACTCCTCCAATCCCTTACCTCCACCCGATACGGGGTTAACGACAACAAACCAACGGTTAGTCATAATTCAAAATTCAAAATTATCTCTCAACTCTAAACTATTTTGCTGGTGCGTTTTTGAGCGTGTGGAGCAAGAACTCATAGAACTTCGCTACCGACGCAATCTCCACCTTCTCGTCAGGCGAGTGCGGGTAGCAGATTGTTGGACCAAACGAAATCATATCGAGATTAGGATATACGCCACCGATGATACCGCACTCCAAACCTGCGTGGATAGCAGTTACAGCCGGTTTTTTGCCATACAACACCTCGTACGATGCCAACATAGCCTTCAAAATTGGCGACTCCATATTTGGCTTCCAGCCGTCATACGAACCCGACAATTCAACCTCTGCACCTGCCATCTCGAATACGCCCTTGATAGCCTCTGCCAAAGCGACCTTCTCGCTCGAAACCGACGAACGCAACAAGCACTGAATCTTCACGCACTCGCCGTTCGATACCACACGAGCCAAGTTTGTCGAGGTCTGTACCAAACCCTCCATCTCTACCGACATCTTAACTACGCCGTTAGGTGCTCCAACAACAGCCTTAACGAGGTTTTGAGCCACCTCCGCAGGGATAATCTCGGCAGGGTAGGCAACCTCCTCTACGAGTACCGCAATCGAATCCTCGATATTCTCGAACTCTGCCTGCAAGGTCTTTTCGTACGCCTTTGCCTCCGCCTTGAATGCCTCTACATCGTGAATGAGGAGTATCGCCTGAGCCTCACGAGGGATAGCGTTACGCAAACCTCCACCATCAACCGATGCGAGCAACCACTCCTGCTCGGTGTGGAGCAACAGACGACACAACAAGCGGTTGGCATTTCCTCGCTGGAAGCCAATCTGAATGCCAGAGTGTCCGCCCTTCAAGCCCTTAACTTCGAGTTTTACAGCCGACCAACCCTCTGGTGCAGCCTCTGCGGTGTAAGGGAGTGTGATATTTGCATCAGTTCCACCTGCGCAACCAACATACAACTCACCTTCGGTCTCCGAGTCGAGATTTAACAAAATATCGCCCTTCAAAAGACCGCCCTTCAAGCCGAAAGCACCGTCCATACCGGTTTCCTCGGTTGCAGTGAAGAGTCCCTCGATAGCGCCGTGCTCCAAGGTGTTGTCCTCCAAAACTGCGAGAATACAAGCAACACCGATACCATTATCGGCGCCGAGGGTTGTTCCGTTAGCGGTTACCCACTCGCCATCGATATATGCCTCGATAGGGTCATTCTCGAAGTCGAAAACCTTGTCGTTATTCTTCTGCGGTACCATATCGAGATGCGCCTGTAAGACGATACCCTTTCGACCTTCGTAACCCGCAGTCGCAGGCTTTGCGATATAGACATTGCAAGCCTCGTCAACCGAGTATTCGAGGTTGTGAGCCTTTGCAAACTCCACCACATACTCACGAATCTTCTCCTCGTGGTGCGATGGGTGCGGAATCTGGCAAATTGCCTTAAAATGCTTCCAAACCAATTCTGGTTTAAGTTGTTCCAAATTGTAGTTCATAAGTTTATATTTAAGTTATAGTTTCAATTGCAGTAAATCGTTCCGATGGACTCTTTTTGCACCTTACTTGCGGCGTAAATGCTTACATAGGCCTACTATGCTGCGCTTTTCGCCACTGCATAATGTACAAAAATAGCCTCATCGCCTCCGATTTTATCTATTTGGAATGATTTTTAGTTTTCTGCTTTCCGTTTTTCGTTATCTGTTTTGTCGAACGCCTCGACAATATGCTTTACCAATTCGTGGCGGACAATATCGCCCTTGTTGAACTCTACAAAACCGATGCCCTTGATACCCTTTACGGTGTTCATTGCACGCACCAAGCCACTATCGCTTTTGTGTGGTAAATCTACCTGCGTAACATCGCCCGTAACGATGAACTTGGCGTTTCGGCCCATACGGGTGAGGAACATCTTTATCTGCGAGAGGGTGGTGTTCTGTGCCTCGTCGAGAATCACGAAGGCGTTGTCCAAGGTGCGGCCACGCATATATGCCAACGGAGCAATCTGCACCGTGCCGTCCTCCATAAACTTCTGCAACTTTGCAGGAGGAATCATATCGTTCAGCGCATCGTAGAGTGGTTGCAAGTAGGGGTCTAACTTATCCTTCAAGTCGCCAGGCAGAAAACCCAACTTCTCGCCCGCCTCGACTGCTGGGCGTGTCAAAATTACTCGGCGCACCTGCTTATCACGCAAGGCTCGAACAGCCAAAGCGATAGCGGTATAGGTCTTGCCCGAACCCGCAGGGCCCGTAGCAAAGATTAGGTCGTTCTTGTCGTACAAATCGACCAACTTGCGTTGGTTGTCGGTGCGAGCCTTGACAATTATGCCATTGTTGCCATAGACGATAACCTCCTTGTCGCTCTTGTGTGCCTGTTCGGCAGCCTCGGCAAAACCCACCGAGAACGACTGCTCGACCACCTCTTTCGAGATGTGTCCGTAGCGGTCGTAGTAGGCAATCAAGCCTGCCATCTGGCGCTCAAATCGCTCCACCTCGCCCTTTGTGCCGAGTACCTTCAATGAAGAACCTCGTGCCACAATTCTCAACTTGGGGTGCATCGCCACAATCTGTTGCAGGTAGCACTCCTTTGCTCCGTACAACTCACGAGTGTCAACATCCTCCAAAATTATCTCTTTTCCTGATGTTTCGGTCATATTAATAGTTTAGAAAACAAGTCCAAATCGCAACTGTATGTTTCGGCTACGAGTGCGGAATTTTAGCGCTTCTGCCTGCTCGGTGCGATTGAGAGTCCAATAAAACTCATTTACGCTCTCTATATCCTTGAATTGATCTGCGTATCGTATATCAATAATAGTGTTTTTAGGCATCTTTATGCTTATACCTGCGGTGTAAGTTACAGTAGGGAATATCTTGCCGAGAGGCATCTGCTGAATTGAATTATCCTCGCTATTGGCAAGTTGATATGTCGGATTATCCATAACTGTAACCACTGGGCCAAAGTTCAGACGCACCATAGCAATGCGGAATGATAGCAATATAGGAATTTGTACCAAGTTCGACTTTGCCTTGATTGTCGACTTTATCTCTCCACCCTTGAACTTCATTGTTGAGTAGGCGTAGACTATTTCGGGTTGAATACCAAAGGTCGTGCCGAGGTTGAGCCTAAACTGTAATGCTGCACCATACGACAAATTCATAGTTGCCTTTGGAGCAAAGTTGGCACTTACAGGTACCAACTCAAAAAAGTTGTATCGCATACCCACACCCAAACCAAATTCGGAAGAGACCTTCGATGAAGAACTCTTCATATAGTATTTTGTTTGCTGTGTCGCCGGTTGATTTGCGGCTGTATAGTTTTGAGCCCACGCCATTGCCGATAATGCCGTGAACAAAACTATCAAACCCCACTTTAATGCGCCATATTTCATATCTTATCTCTTCGCTCTAAAAATATCAACTCCCAAAAATAGTAATTATTTTTGAAATTGCCGACTATTATGGCAAAAATGTCAAAATTTTCGCACTAAATTTTTGTGTCTACGATTTGTTTATTTGTGCCAATTTTACTACTTTTGTTCCACTTAAAATCTTTGAAGTTATGTTGCACCGATACAACAAGGTTATCTATGTGGGGCTATTGAGCCTCATTGCCGCAGCTCTTTTGTTGGATTACATTCCATCGCTAAAACCTTTCACTTCGTATGTAACGCCACCGGTGGTGTTGTTCCTTGGTCTTGCCTATGCGCTATTGTGCGGTCAAGCCTACCCAAAATTCAACAAAACAGCCTCAAAAAAGTTGCTTCAATATGCAGTTGTAGGCCTCGGTTTTGGTATGAATTTACATGAGGCGCTGGCCTCGGGTAAGGAGGGTATGACCTTCACGATTATCTCGGTTGTAGGTACAATGCTTTTGGGTATGCTACTCGGTTATAAGTTGCTGAAAATCAATAAAACAACAGCCTACCTTATCAGTTCGGGAACAGCCATCTGCGGAGGTAGTGCTATCGCTGCCGTAGGCCCCGTAGTCAAGGCGAAAGATAGCGAGATGTCGCTGGCTTTGGCAACGGTTTTTGTGCTGAACGCCATCGCACTTTTCCTCTTTCCAATTCTTGGTCGTCTGCTTGGTTTGAGTCAGCAAGAATTTGGCACTTGGGCGGCTATTGCCATCCACGATACAAGTTCGGTGGTAGGCGCAGGTGCGGCGTATGGCGAGGAGGCTCTCAAAGTGGCTACAACCATAAAACTCACTCGTGCGTTGTGGATTATTCCTCTAACACTTGTCACTTCGCTCATATTTAGAAGCGACAACAAGAAAATTTCTATACCTTGGTTTATCCTCTGTTTCGTGCTTGCAGTTGTGGCAAATACCTACCTTCTCGACTCTGTTCTAGAGGTTGGTAAATTCGTCTCGGGCATTGCTCGTAAGTTGTTGACTATTACGATGTTCTTTATCGGAGCGTCGCTCTCGAAGGAGACGCTCAAAGCAGTCGGAATAAAGCCGATGTTGCAGGGCATTCTCCTTTGGATCATCATTAGTGTAGGCACCCTGTTGTATATCATTTTTTAGCCGATATAAAAATATCATCTTGCAGATGATGTTTTCTCGCTAAAAATTAGTACCTTTGCGCCCGAAATACGCATAAATATGAGTTTAGTAGCAATAGTAGGACGCCCAAATGTGGGTAAAAGTACGCTTTTCAATCGTCTTGTGGGTAATCGTCAGGCGATAGTAGATTCGACCGCAGGTACAACCCGTGACCGACACTATGGCAAGACCGATTGGAATGGTCGTGAGTTTTCGATTATCGATACGGGTGGTTACTCGGTCAATAGCGACGATATTTTCGAGGATGAGATTCGTAAGCAGGTGTTGCTCGCTATTGAGGAGGCTGATGTTATCCTCTTTATGGTTGAGGTTGGCACAGGCGTTACCGACTTGGATATGATGATGGCTGAGGTGTTGCGTCGTGCAAAGAAGCGCACTATTTTGGTCTGCAACAAGGTCGATAACTACGATTTGATATACTCGTCCAACGACTTCTACTCGCTGGGTCTTGGCGATCCATTCTGCATCTCTTCGATGTCGGGTAGTGGTACGGGCGATTTGATGGATGAGATTTTGAAGCACCTCCCAGAGGATTGCTCGGCAGAGGAACTCGATGATCTTCCACGCATCACCATCGTAGGTCGTCCTAATGTTGGTAAGTCGTCGCTCACAAATGCGTTGCTCGGCACAGACCGCAATATCGTAACCAACATTGCAGGTACAACCCGTGACTCTATCCACACTCGCTACAACAAGTTCGGTATGGACTTCTACCTCGTAGATACCGCAGGTATGCGCAAGAAGGGCAAGACGATGGAGGACTTGGAGTTCTACTCGGTAATGCGCTCTATCCGTGCTATCGAGGCGTCTGATGTGTGTATCCTTATGCTCGATGCGCAGCAGGGCTTGGAATCGCAGGATTTGAATATCCACAACCTTATAGTCCGTAACCGCAAGGGTTGTGTTATCGTTGTGAACAAGTGGGACTTGATTGAGAAGGGTAACAATACAATGAAGGAGTGGAAAGAGGCGTTGGAGAAGCGTTTGGCTCCGTTCAACGATATTCCGATTATCTTCACTTCGGCTCTCAACAAGCAGCGCATCCTCGATGTGTTGCAGACTGCAATTCGTGTCTATGAGTCACGCTCTCGTCGCATTCCTACATCGGAGTTTAACGACTATATGCTCCCGATTATCGAGGAGACACCGCCACCTTCAACCAAGGGTAAGTATATCCGTATCAAGTATGCGATGCAGTTGCCTACGCCTACTCCGCAGTTTGTATTCTTCTGCAACTTGCCGCAGTATATTCGTGAGAACTACCGTCGCTTCTTGGAGAATCATTTGCGCGAACATTGGGACTTTTCTGGTGTACCTATCCAGATATACTTCCGCCAAAAGTAAAAATCGTTCTGAGTGGCTCTTTTTAAGCTGCTCTTCGGAAGCCGAGTTGCTCACATAGGTTTACTATGCTGCGCGCTCGGCTCCTTGTTTATCTTAAAAATAGCTCACTCATTTACGATTTTTTTCAGTTTTGTAAAGCGTTGCAACTACCTCCTTAAAAGCGATTTTTTGGGGGGGTCAGTCTGCAATCATCTGCTTAAAATCCAATTTTATGAGGTGTTGATGGTTTTTGCTTCTAATTTTATAAACAAATAAAGCGGGATAGCACTTGGCTGTCCCGCTTCGATTTTGATATAATACAATAATCTAATTAGATAATCTCAAAAGCAATCTCCATCATATCGGTAAAGGTCTTTTCACGCTGTTCGGCGGTGGTGTCTTCGTGTGTCACCAGCGAGTCCGACACAGTACAGATACAAAGCGCCTCATTACCGCTGCGTGCAGCATTCATATAGAGTGCCGAAGCCTCCATTTCGACTGCCAACACTCCCATCTTCTGCCACTTCTTCCACGCCTCAGGGTTGTCGTTGTAGAAGATCTCCGATGCAAGGATGTTTCCCACAGCATATTTAACACCCATAGCCTTCGCCTTATCGACTGCTGCACGCAACAACTCAAATGTCGCAATTGGCGCAAATGTGCCTGGAAGGTTGTATTGCGCTGCGTAGTTCGAGTTGTCGCAAGCACCCTGGGCAATGATGATGTCGCCAATGTGCAAATCTGGCTGATAAGCACCGCACGAGCCTGTGCGAATAATGCGCTTTACACCATAGAAATTATATAACTCGAAGGTGTAGATGCTGATCGACGAAATACCCATTCCGTGTCCCATCACCGAAACTTCCTTGCCTTTGTAAGTGCCAGTATAGCAATACATTCCACGCACCTCATTTACCAAACGAGGGTTTTCGAGATAACGCTCTGCCATAAATTTGGCTCGTAGCGGGTCACCTGCCATAATGACACGCTCGGCAATCTCTCCATACTTTGCTCCGATATGTGCAGTAGGTGTCATCTTACCTTAATTATTTAGTGTAAAACTTGTAGGTGCAAGTGTGAGTATAGGTATCACCTGGGTTGAGTTCTACGCTTGGGAATGATGATTGATTTGGCGCATCTGGGTAACGCTGTGTTTCGAGTGCGATAGCACCACGATAAGCGATTGGCTTGCCAAACTTATTGTTGTATGAGCCATCAAAGAAGTTGCCACAGTAGAACTGCAATGCTATCTGGTCGGTGTAAACCTCCATACCACGACCGCTCTTTGGCGAGTAGACATCTGCAACCTTCTGAATTGTACCATCGTCCTCACGGTCGATTACCCAGTTGTGGTCGTAGCCTGCACCTGCTGCAAGTTGAGGGTGTACCTCATTTACACGCTCGCCAATAGCGTGCGGAGCATTGAAGTCGAATGGAGTATCCTTCACGCACATAAGTTCTCCTGTTGGGATAAGGAACTCGTTTACAGGGGTAATAGCCTTGCTGTTGATTGTCAAGATGTGATCGAGAATTGTACCCTCGCCATCGCCTTCGAGGTTGAAGAATGAGTGGTGTGAGATGTTGAATACAGTCTTTGCATCGGTTGTAGCCGAGTAGAGAACTGTGAACTCGTTATCCTTGGTCAAACGGTAGGTCATCTCGATTGTACGATTTGCTGGGAAACCGTCCTGTCCGTCTGGAAGGGTGGTTACGAATACAATCTCACTCTCGGTACACGACTTAACATCCCAAACGATGCGGTCTACACCAAGAAGGCCTCCGTGGAGAGTCTGTCCGTTGTTGTTCTGCGGAAGGGTGTAAGTCTTGCCGTCAAGCACAAATTTTCCGTTTGCAATACGATTTGCGACAGGACCTACTACTGCACCGAGGAAGCGCTCGCCAGTGTTGTTGATGTAGCGGTCGATATTCTCGTAACCAATCTCTACATCAGCATAGTTGCCGTTGCGGTCAGGTGCCCAAAGAGATACAACACGGGCTCCATAGTTGGTAACCTGCATTACGAGGTCGCCACCACGAAGGGTGTAGAGCGAAACATCCTTACCGTCAACGGTAGTCTCGAAGTTCGATTTGTCGAGCAATGCGATTTTGTCGGCGTTGCTTGTGCACGAAAAGGCAAAAATTGCCATTAAAAGAGTTGCTAAAATCATAATTGTAATAGTTAATTGTTAGTTTTGTTTCTACAAAGGTATTAAAAAAGGTGAAATTGTGCAATAGTTTCGCTTAAAATTACTATCTTCGCTCTCAGAAATTTCAAAATTTACGCAAAATGAATGTTCGTATAGCCGAGGATTGGAAGGCGCTATTACAGGAGGAGTTTGATAAACCATATTTTGCAGAGTTGGTCGATTTTGTTAAGTCGGAGTATGCCTCTCAGCAGGTCTTTCCTGCGGCAAAAAACATCTTCCGAGCCTTCGATAAATGTCCTCTCGAAAATCTCAAAGTCGTAATCATTGGTCAAGACCCATATCACGGTGATGGTCAGGCAAATGGCTTGTGTTTTTCGGTTGATGATGGAGTCGATTTTCCGCCGTCGTTACGCAACATTTTTAAGGAGGTTTCCGAGGATACTGGCAAACCCATTCCTATGAGTGGAAATCTCGACCGATGGGCAGAGCAAGGCGTGTTGATGCTGAATGCAGTTTTGACTGTTCGAGCCCACGAAGCGGCCTCCCATTCGGGACGAGGTTGGGAGCGTTTTACAGATGCTGTTGTGCGTCTAATTGCTGAGAAGAAAGAGGGCGTAGTCTATATGCTGTGGGGTAGTTATGCCCAAAAGAAAGGCGCTATGGTCGATGCTTCACGAAATTTGGTATTGAAGGCGGTTCATCCATCTCCACTCTCTGTTTACAGAGGATTTTTTGGCTCTCGTCATTTCTCCAAAGCAAATGCCTATCTTGCTGCTAATGGGAAAGTTGCAATAGAGTGGTAAATTTGTTTGTGAATAAATAACGAAAAAGCGCATAAAAAGTTGTAAAAAAAGTTGCTGTTGATGAAATAAATTTGTAATTTTGCAAAACCAATTGAAACCTAAAATCATCGCAGAGGGGGACGCTTCTTTGAGATGAAGAACTTAAAACTATGAAAATGTGCTAATTATGAGGGCTTATAACCACTTATAGGTCCAGATTTAAGGAGATTATCGCCTCGTAAATGTACGGAGCGAATCTCTTTTTTGTCTTTTTGCGTGCGTGCGTAGCGTATGTGTATTAGGCGAAGGACTTTTGAGAGAAGCAAACACAAAACACAAAACAAAATAATTTTTAACAAACAATTTCAAAAAAACTAACTAGCGTGAAAAATTTTACTAAACTTTTGATGGCGGTGGTTTTGCTTGCAAGTTTCTCTTGTGTGCAGGACCCAACCGAGGCATTGGCTCCAACAATTTCGGAGTCGGCCAATGGAAGTGGTGAGGTGAAGGCGCTGCAAGTTTCTCTTCCTGTCCCAGTTCGTACAGAACTTGGCGGCAAGAATGAGGCTGGCAAGTATCCAGTTTATTGGTGCGAGGGCGATGTCCTTTCCGTAAATGGAAAGCCGACAACGGCTATCACACTCAATAAGGATAACAAGTCGATTGCAGTATTCGGAATGCCTCTTGATACTTCGATTCCGTATCACATCCTCTATCCATACACTGGCGAGGAGGTGAATGCGGGTAGTGGAATGTATCCAGTGCGATTTGCTGCTGAGCAGGTACACACCGAGGGTACATTTGCCAATGGTAGCGCACCAATGTATGCGTGGTCGAATGGTTTTGAGGATGTAGAGATGCATCACCTCTCGACTGTTCTCCGTTTGGCTATCACCAATCCGGGCGAGAGTGTTAATTTACGATACATTTCTGTGTCGACTGTTGACGCTTCACCTATTGCTGGCGTTTTCGATGTTTATTGCGGCAGTTCCGACAAAAACGATGAGAAGACTGGTTCTATTGTGGCTCGTGAGGGCTCGGCATCTACCATCATCTACAACTTCGGTAAAGAGGAGAACGGTGATGTTAAGTATCATCCATTAACAAACGATGGCTCGGTATTCTACATCGTAGTACCAAAGGGTGAGTACAAGGGCTTCGAGGTGAACTTTGTTGCACAGGATGGTTCTGTATGTGTTCGTACATTCAGCGCTGAGGGTGACAATAAGTTGGAGGCAGGCACTGTTCGTGAGTTCTCGACCGAGTTTGAGGTTAATAGCAAAATGTTCCTTGTAGGTAACAGCGATCAGATGCTCACCTTTGCTCAGGAGGTTCACGGTAGCGATTACTCAGGAGCGTTGCTCGTTGCAGATATCGATATGACCGATAAGGAGTGGACTCCTATCGAGAACTACGATAAGTTGTTCGAGGGTCGTAACAATACAATCAAGGGCTTGACTAAGCCTCTCTTTGGTGATAATGTTGCAGCAACCATCTCGAATGTTAATATCGAGGCTAATATCGAAGAGGCCGAGAATGGTAAGGTTGGTCTTCTTGCTCGCTCGTTGGTTGCGGGTGGTAAGGTGTTCAACTGCTCGGTATCGGGTACCCTCAACTACAACAATACAACTCTCGATGTATCTGACAACTTGAAACTTATCAATGTCGGAGGTCTTATCGGAGGTATTTATGGTGGTGAGGTATCGTTCTCGAAGAGTGATGTCAATATCACAATTACTAACAGCGCAAAGAGTGGCGAGAGTAATACATATAAGCCTTGCGTCGGAGGTATCGTAGGTTACATCTGCCAGGAGCAGGGTAGCGATGATGCTCCGGTTGTAGTTAACAATACTAGCAGCGGAGATGTTACTTGGAACGACGCATCTGAGGCGACTCAGGTGGTTCCATACATCGGTGGTGTTGCTGGTTATGTTACAGCAGGTACATTTGCTGACAATGTCAATGCAGGTGACCTCGTAATTGGAACTTCTACTTCGGTTCTCGACTGGGGTGGCGTTGCAGGAGTGTCGAGCGTATCGATTGCTCGATGCGAGAACAAGGGTACAATGACAATCAACGAGGCTGTTGATAGTGCAAATATCGGAGGAGTCCTTGGTCAGTTAGAGGCAGGCTCTATTGAGGATTGTACCAATAGCGGTAAGTTGAACTTCAATGAGAACTTCTATGTTGCGGCTATTGACGGTGTTGGAGGTGTATGTAACATCGGAGGTGTTATTGCTTATGCGGCTGATGGAACAGATAAAATTTCACATTGTTCGAATGCTGGTGCTTTGACATATAAGGGCTCTTGTTATTGTGCAGGACCAGGCACAGATGTCTATATGAAGAATGCACAGATTCGTATTGCAGGTGTTGTGGGAATGTCTTTCTCTAATGAGATCTCTTATTGTGAGAATAAAAAGGGCTCAAACCTCTTAATCGAAGGCTCGATTGCAGGTTCGCACGGAACATATAAAAACTCTGCTGTGGCAGCAATTGTAGGTACTTTCTACTCTGATGCAAATGGTGTTATGAGTCATTGCTCTAACTCAGGAGAGGTTGATATCAATTTCGAGTATTACGGCGGTGTGCCTATCGCAATGTCGGCTTGTGTGGGTCTGTTCTATGCAGGAAAAATGGAGAACTGTACCAATAGTTCAGATGGAAAAGTTACTATTGGTGTTAGCGCTTCATACGGTGGCGATACAAGTAAGACTGGTCGTACCCAGCTCAATGTTGCAGGACTTGTTGGATATGCTTGCTTGAATTGTGCTATTAGTAATAGCGGTAACGAGGGTAAGATCATATATGACAATGCGCAGTGTGAAAAAGTACACCTCGGAGGCGTAATGTCACTCACTACATCAGTTGATATTACATTGGATAACTGCTACAATAATGGAGAACTTGTGATAGGTGAGAATCTGATTTGTGACGATCTCTACTTAGGTGGTATTACAACAAGTTCGACAGGTCCTAAGTCTGTAACTATTAAAAATTGTGCAAACCAAAAGGATATTACTTGTTCTGGAAAGGTAGGTAATAATGCATATATTGGCGCTATCTATGCACACTCAAATGATGCTAATAAGAGTGGTAAAGAGACTTTTGGTGTTGAGAATACGGGAACTATTAAGTTCTCGGAGTTGGCTTCTGCCAAGAACCTCTTCCTTGGAGGATATGCTGGCGTTTACCAAGAGGGAAAACACACTGTATCGTTTGTAAATAAGGGTAGAATTGAGTATCACGGTGATGCTACAAATGCTCTTGTTGGAGGTTTTGCAGGACTTGGTCAGTTTGCCAAGAATAAGAATAATACGCCTACATATAGTAGTTCTGCTAATATGTCTAACATAGGTAATGTCTATGTAGATAATGTAGCGAAGGCAGAAAATCTATATGTTGCAGGTTGTTGTGGATTTGCTACTACATCAACAGCGGCGGCGAGTCAGATTGTCGCAAGCCCACAGGCATTGTCATCGGACTCATGTGTCGGTAGCATACAGAAACTCGAAAACAATGGTACTGTTGAGATTGCTCTTCCGGCTGATGTTGTCAACTATCCAACTAATGTGTATATGGGAGGAGTTGCAGGTTATGCATTTACGGGCGCATCTCTCTCGAATTCGAGCACAACTAAGGAGCAAACTCGTATAGTAACAGATTGCCACAACTACGGAAAACTTTTATATAATGGTATCGCGCGCGATGGCGCATATATCGGAGGTGTCGTAGGTAAGGCTTACAATGCTGTATTGAAGGATTGTACCAATGGTAGCGCCGTAAGCCGTACTGGCAACGGTGAAATCTACTCAACCGGTAACGCTGGAAGTTTGATTGCTCGTCAGGCTTCTGAGGTGGAGGAGCAGAAAGATGCGTTCAGATTATTGCATCTCCACTATCACGACCTCGCTATCGGTGGTATCGTAGGTGAGACAAATACCGATGTTGTGTCGTGTACAAACAATGCTGCAGTTACTCAGTACTGTACAGTAAACCCATTGAAGACCGATTCAAGAGGTGATGTCGTATCTTCTCGTTTCGACATCGGTGGTGTTGTAGGTCGTGCTTATGTTGCAGACACTCACAGTTCTACATACACTCTCAACCTCTCTGGATTGGAGAATAATGGTAAGGTTACAATCGATGGTGAGTATCCATACTGTACTGTAAATACCTCATCTATCGACTGGGCAGATGCAGCAACTCCACAGTCTAACGATATCGATGACGGTGATAGAACAACTAACCGTTTGTTCTACCGTATGAATGTTGCAGGTATTGTAGGTCGTATGCACGATCATTCAACCAAGAGTGTATATTATAACATCTCATCTTGTACTAATAGCGGTGATCTCGAAACTACATCAAAGGCTTCTCAGTTGAAGAACTTCAATATCGCAGGTGTAGTTGCCGACATCTTGGTTTGTGAGGCTACAATCAATGCTACCAATAAGGGAGATGTAACTCTTAACGGAGTAGGTTGGCCAGGCAAGACAAGTATTGCGGTAGGTCAGAAGCACGGTGCATACTTTATCAACCTCGGTGGTGTTGCAGCATTCTGTTTCGACCAAAGATCTCGTACCGCTTGGACAGAGAGCAAATCTACTGTAAAACAGGAGACTATCACATTCGATGCGTGCGTAAACGAGGGTAACTTGCAGTACAACGAGGCTTCGGCTTCGATCTACCAGGCGGCAGGTGGTATCCTTGCAGAGGCTTTGCACCATGTTGGTAACAACTGGGGTAACAAGTTCTATTCTTCTAAGAGACTTGTTTTCAACGCTTGTAAGAACCATGGTAATATCGGCTATATCGCAAGTGGTTTGGCTACTCAGATTACACCGGTAAATGCTAACTTCTCTTACGCTGGTGGTATTATTGGTAACGCGGGTCACATTGGTGGTGAATATGCGAATATGACCACTTTGATCAACAAGCAGCATAGTGCATTAGACATTGAATTGGATGGCTGTGAGAATAGCGGAAGCGTTCAGTTCGGTCGTTTCGACGGTGTTAACTCATACAATGTGAACTACAACACAACTGCTGTTGGTGGTTTGGTCGGAGTATTTGTAGGTACTAATGGTTGGAATTCCGCTACCATTATGGATGACCACTACTACTCTGCGAAGATCTACAACTGTAAGAATAGTGGTCGTGTATATAATAATACAGGTATGGTCGGTGGTATCATTGGTCAGGGCTTCTGGTTTGTTGATATCAACAACGCTGTTAATACTGGCGATATCGTGGTTGTTCGTGCTGAAAATGGCGAGGTTGCTACTCGTAACCGATACGGCTCGAAGAAGGAGAACCATGTAGGTGGTATCGCAGGTGTGCTTATTGAGTACACCGAGAGTACAACATACCTTGGTAAGACAACCCAGACTAATGAGGCTGCTCCTTCGTTCCCACTCGGAACTCAGTATGCTCGTGTAACCAACTCGGTTAACTATGGCGCCGTAGGTGGTCGTGGTAAGGTTGGTGGTATCGTAGGATGGTATCGTTCGTTGCGTGTTGCATCCGATGCGCTCTATGATGATGGTCGCCACACAGGTGGTATCGAGAACTGTACTAACCACGGTGATATCTACTGCTTGGACGGTATGGGTACTGCTGGTGCTATCGTTGGCGTAAGCCGTATGCTCACAGTGAAGGCTGCAACAGATACCAAAGAGAATGCTGATGAGATTAACCATGTTCTTTCTCAGAGTTGGCAGGTAGGTGTTCGCAACTGTAACATCGGCGAGGAGGTAGACATCCTCCGTGGTGCGAGTGTATACTTGCCAAACAAGAAGATTAACGAGACCATGGCGAAGGTTTATCAGAACTGTATCTATGGTGAGAACTGGCGCCTTGACTACGAGTCAATAGTTACTGGTAAGGGTAATGAATATGATGGTTGTAAGGTTGTTGCTGCTCCAACATCGGAGGAGTAACCCAGGCTTCCAATCGTAAGACGGAAATAATTAAAATAAAAAATAGAACAAATGTTTAAGATGAAATCAGCACTTTACATTGTGGCTATGTTCTCGCTTGCGTTGGTGGCTTGTACCGAGCGCATCGCAAACACAGAGATGCCGGATGTTCCAAATGGTGCTACTACTATGGTTACCGCTTCGGTAAAGCCTCTCGTAGTGGAGGGTATCGAGGGCACCGGTTACTATAAGTGGGGTAACGAGACCAAACTTGGAATTCTCTCGGCAGGTGAGAATCAGTGCTACCTTCCTGTTCAATCAACAACAGGAGATGATGAGGCGTATTTCTATGGAAATGTTGTAGGTGGTGAGTTGACCATCTATGCGCCTTACTCTAACGAGAATGGTACAAAGGCAAAGAGTGGCAGATTAGCGATGCTCGCAGAGCAGACCTATTATGCTGACGCCCTCGACCATTTGATGTACAACTCAACATTCCTTGCAAAAACATCTACCGACCATGTCGAGTTTGACTATTATGCAGGATTGCTTAAAGTTGTTGTTAACCACGAGAAAACCGAGAGCATCTCTTCGGTTGCAATCAGCGTTGGTAATATCCATAACGACGAGGGTCAGTACAATGACTACTTTGTCGGCGACTACTCGGTAGTCAATGGTTTGCTCGACGACGAGAACAATCGTTCGGGTAGCGTAAAGGTAACTTTCGACGGGGGATTCAATGCGGCTAACGAGAATCCTATTTGGGTGGCGTTGGCACCAGGTAAGTACGAGAACCTTATTGTGGCAGTATCGTACAGCGACGGCGTTTCGATTGTATTGCCTGTTCAGGGTCCATTCGAGGTTAAGTCTAAGGCTCTCGCCGAGAAGGTATGTCGTGCCGAGAAGGTTGATCACAACAATGGTGTTGACGACTTTGTTGGCAAGGAGGATCAGTTTGACCAGGATAAGGAATAAATAGTGTGTTAATAATGAAAATCAGAAAAGTTATGAAGAAGAACTATTTATTCGTGATATTGGCAGCCGCAATGATGATTTGCAGTTGCTCGAAAGAGGTTATCGAGGTTCAAGGTAGATTAATCGCTACCAAGAAGGTGTCTAAGGAGGCAGGCTCATTTATGCTTCCTATCACCGTTAATGAGACCTCTCGCTTGGTGTGGAGAGTACGACCACTCGACAACTGGTTGCACCTCTCGGAGGCTGATCAGAATTGGAAGCAGAATGCTTACAATGTTACCGTAAACTACGATTCGAACCAATCATCGGCACAGACATTCAACTTTGCCCGTGTAGGATACCTCGTAGTTGAGACTTATGACGGTTTTGTAGCCGATACAGTTAAGGTAATGCAGCGTGGTTTAACCCCATATATGGAGTTGGCAAATGTGGAGGTTGAGGCCTCTATGACAGAGTGCGAGGTTGCATTCAACTCAAACCTTACCGATGCTTGTCGTCCTGCGATGACATTCTCGGCAAACGAGGATTGGGTGGAGAGCATCGAGTATCTCAACTGCGGAACTCATATGTTGGTGAAGTTCTCGGCTAATAGTGGCGCAGAGCGTCAGGCTGAGTTAACAGTTGCATTTACTGACAGTTGGGGCGAGACTACCGAAGCAAAATGTGTACTTACTCAAAAAACAGTTGTTGAATAATGAAGAAGATACTTTACATATTGTCTGTTGTGTCGCTCTTCGCAGTAGGCTGTACCAAGGAGATTCCAGTGTCGAAGGATCACGACATTGACGCCGAGGTTACAGAACTTGAAACTGCGCTTGATTTGACGGCACTCTATTGCAATATCAATGACTCGGAGAGTGTTGATTTGCAGAAGTTAGGTGAGTACATCGTTGCTTCTGGTGCACAGGTGGTTACATTTGTAGCCCCAGCGACCGTAAAGAATAGCACTGATGCTGGCCTCGAAGATGTGAATTTTGCAGAGTGGCTTTCGACATTCGTGTCGAGCGAGAGTACTCCTCTCTCTTTGCATTACACCGCTACTCGTGCGGGTAATTCATTGGTTATGGCTGCGGCCATTGCTGAGGGCTTGACTGTTGAGCGTAAGTCGTTCAACTACACTGAGCCTATGGTTGATGCCAACCCTGTACTTCACTTTGAGGTTGAAGGTTTGAACTTTGTTGTAACCGAGATGAAGGATTCTCGCATCTCTATCCCAGAGGATTGGGAGACTCAGGTTGATGCAATGAAGAATACTACTACTCCGTTGACATACGATGAGTCTAATCGTAATACACGCAAGGGTGAACTTGGTGAACTTTTGTTGCAGACTATCAATAAAAGAGCCTATATGGATGAGCATAATTGGGTGTTCTGTATTGATATGAATGTTGCATCGAAGTATGATATTAGCAAGTATGCTCAGGTATTCCCTCGTAGGGATTGTTACAAAGATGTAACCGATGAGTTCCTTGCAAAGAAGACTGCATACTACTCAGTTAGCGAGAACTTGGACGCTTCGGACGGCTACTTTACCCTCTGCGAGATGATGTCGAAGAACTTGCTCGACTGTGCATTGGTGCAGTATTCGGTGTATATGCCGTCGAGCGTAGATGGCTCACGCCACAACTTCTTGTATTCGACAAGCGGATGCTGGAATATGTTCGAGGGCTTCAAGGTTGATAACAAAGCAACTTTGGGCACAACCCACTATCCTATTTTAGTAACCATCAAAAGTGAACAGTAGCACATGAAACGCATAATTAAAAGTGTAATTTACGCATCGTTCTGCATTGTTGCTATGCTGTTCGCCCAAACAGCAATGGCGCAGAAGGCGCGCACGATAACAGGTCAGGTGTACGATAATAACGGACAACCAATGATCGGTGCGACCGTTGTCGTTATCGGAAATGCAAATGTCGGTACAATTACCGATATGGAGGGTAAGTATAAAATCAAGGCTACACCAGATGATCAACTTTCGTTCTCATTCCTCGGTTATGTGGAGGTTGTAGAGCGAGTTGGCAATCGTACCTCTATCAACATCGTGTTGCAGCAGGAGAATGTTAGCATCAACGAGGTTGTGGTCATCGGTTACGGTTCGCAGCAGAAGAGCGACTTGACTGGTGCAGTTACCTCGGTGAATATGGAGGACTTGGCAAATACTGCTGCTGCTTCGGTTGACGAGGCGTTGCAGGGCCGTTTGGCAGGTGTCGAGATTATGACAACCAACGGTGAGCCAGGTGCCGCAGCATCTATCCGAGTTCGTGGTTCTCGTTCTATCTCGGCTTCGAATGAGCCTCTCATCGTTGTCGATGGTGTTATGGATGCGGTTTCGAGTTTCTCGGATATCGATCCTGCCGAGATTAAGAATGTAACTGTGTTGAAGGATGCATCTTCGACTGCAATCTACGGATCTCGTGGTGCGAATGGTGTAATCCTCGTAACCACTCACGAGGCTAAGGTTAATAAGTTGAATGTAACATTTAAGGCTACATTCCAACTTTCGGAGTTGCCTCGTCAGTTGGATATGATGAACGCAGCAGAGTTTGCTCAGTATCGTAACGACTACTTCGAGAATAGTAGCGGAACTAACAGAAAGCGCTATCGTCCATCAACAAGTTTGCGATATGCAGATCCTTCTACCTATGGTGAGGGTGTTAACTGGATTGATGTGATGACTCGCAAGGCATTCTCACACAGTTACTATCTCTCGTTGTCGGGAGGTAGCAAGACTACCAAGGTGTTCTTCTCGTTGAGTTACAATGACCGTCAGGGTATCGTACTCAATTCGGATCAGCAGCACTTGACTGGTCGTTTGAAACTCGACCACCAGGCATTTAAGTGGATGAAGATGGGTATCAATACTCAGTACTCATTGCGTCATAACGACCTCGTTAACCACGCTATTTCGGGTTGGAATGCAACCGCTGTAACCAACTTGAACCCACTCCAAGATCCAACATCTTCTTGGAATGTCTTGGGAGATAATGGTGTGAATGGTGGTTCGGTATATGACTCGCCATATTTGAAGGCGATGAATATGACTAACGAGCGAGATATTTCAATCTTGACTTTGACTCCATACATCGAGTTGAACTTGGCTAAGGGTTTGAAGTTTAAGACTCAGTTCTCGTACACACTTACTCAGACTCAGAACTTCCGTTATTCGCCATCTACTATGCCAGTAGCAGAGCGTTACAGATATGGAGGTACAGCATTCCGTTCGGATAGCCACACTAAGAACTTGTTGAGCGAGAATACCTTGACTTACAAGAAGACTATCAAGAAGAAGCACAAGATTGATGTTGTAGGAGGTTTTACTGCGCAGTACAACCGCAACGACTACGCAGATATCAATGGTCGTGGATACCTCGATGATAATGTATCTTACTACAATATGAGTAGTATTGCGGATAAGCGAGCATTGGTTGTAGCAACTTCGGCTTCGATGTTGCAGCGCTACTCGGTGTTGGCTCGTGCTAACTACTCTTACGCAGGTCGTTACCATGTTACTTTGACAGGTCGTGGAGATGCATCTTCGAACTTTGCAAAGGGACACAAGTGGGCATTCTTCCCAGCAGCGGCATTCAAGTGGACTGTAAGCAACGAGCGCTTTATGCGTGGTGCTAAGTCGTGGTTGTCAGACCTCTCTGTTCGTGTATCGGCAGGTCGTTCGGGAAATGACTCGGTAGGTCGTTATGTATCTAAGATGTTGATCACTCAAAACCAGAGTGGATGGTTGTTCGGTGAGGCACGAGAGATTGCTTACTATCCAAACCGCTTGAACAACCCTAGTTTGACTTGGGAGAAGACAGATTCGTTCAACCTCGGTATCGATATGTCGTTCTTGAATGATAAAATTACCGTATCGTTCGAGGGCTATATGTCGTACACTAAGGATTTGCTCCACACTATGCAGAATGCAACCGTAACAGGTTTCGGTTCTCGTATTGCTAACATCGGTAATACCGAGAATAAGGGTGTCGAACTTTCGATTACATCTCGTAACATCTCTCGTCGTAACTTCCAGTGGACAACCAATTTGACCGTTGCTCACAATGAGTCGAAGGTTACCGATATTGCAACCGCATACGGTTATGTATCGACCTATTCTCGTGGTGGATATATGCTCTATGGTTATCGTGAGGGTTATCCAGCAAACTCGTTGTGGGGCTTCCAGTTCGAGGGTGTATGGCACACTCAGGAGGAGATTAAGCAGAACAAGCAGACCAAGACCTATGCAGGATATTCGCAGACTAAGGGTTATGCTCGTTATGCCGATATCAACCACGATGGCGTGTTGAATAATAAGGACCTTATCTACCTCGGTTCGGCAGACCCAATCGTATATGGAGGTTTGAACAATACCTTCAAGATTGTAAAGAACTTGTCTTTGGGCGTTTACTTCACATATAGCCTTGGTGGCCGTATGTACAACATTATGGAGTTCACCTCGATGGTGGGTAACGCAACTTCAAACAAGGATCGTCGATTGTTGGAGGCTTGGCATGTAACTCGTAATCCATTCTCGAATGTTGCAGGTGCATATTTCACAGATGATTACAGTGGAGACCAGTACATCTACGACTCATCGTACTTGCGTTTGCAGAACATCAATATTAATTACCGCTTTGACTTGAAGAAGAAGACTCGTTACATCCGTGACATCTCTCTCTCGGCGTCGGTAAATAATGTTGCATTGTTTACTAAGTTCCCAGGATATGACCCAGATGCAGTATCTGGAGGTAAGCGTATCGATACAGGTCGTTATCCAAAGAATAGAACATACTCATTGGCAATTCAAATACGCTACTAATTATGAAAAAGATACTATTATTTATATTTACAATAATGGCATTCGTAGGTTGTACGCTTGATGAGCAGGTTATCTCTCAATCTACGCCTGAGACCTACTACCAGACCGTACCACAGTGTCGTACTGGTATCAATGGTTGCTATATACCATTGCGCTCGATCTACGCAAATGTCACATATTTTGAGATCTGTGAGGTAGCAACTGATATTTTGTATCACCCACACACCACCTCTTACCACGACTTGTCGTGTAACTATAGTCCGGCAGTCCCTCGTTTTGGTAAGACAATGTGGAACAACTGCTACCAGGGTATAATGCGTTGCAATGCAATTATTGCCGCTATTGAGCGTGCGCCATTGACCGATGATGAGAAGGCACCGCTTATTGCAGAGTCGGTTGTTTTGCGCGCATTCTTCTACTACATTTTGACTATCAACTTCGGTGATGTTCCATACTACTTCGATGAGATTACCGACGCTAATAACGACGAGATTTCACTCTTGCCTCGTATGGATGCAAAGGTTTTGCGTACAAAGTTGATGGATCAGTTGTCGTACTGGCTCGAAGAGTCTACTAAGGAGTGGATTCCAGAGGATGATGATTATAAGGCTCGCCTTGCAGCATACAAGGAGGAGCAGAAGGAACTTACAGGCGAGGAGCCAACTGTGAAGTGCCGTCAGGCTCTCCGTTACATCAAGACTTACGACCCTTCGAATGAGTATCGTATTGGCTCGATGGTAGGCTTTGTAATTGCTGGTAAGTTGGCTATGTGGAACAAGCGTTTCGACAAGGCTATCCAGTTCTACAAGTATGTGGAGAATGTTTATGGATGTTTGGATGATACTGGTAGTTACGATCCTAAGCAGTCGCTTATGGGTTACCCAATTTCGGACATTATGTTCCGTAATCGCTACACTGCTGAGTCGATTTTCGAGATTCCGGCTTATGCTAAGGATTATGGTTTGCGTGTAACAAACGGTCTTGCTTTCCGCTGTACACCTCCTCGTACTTCAACTCTTGCCGAGGGTGATGCGGGTAATACCGATGATGGTGGCGATTCGTTTGCTGACGAGTTGGTAGACTACACCAAGAAGGATGATATGTACAATGGTGTTCGTATCCCTGAGTTGGGTGCAGAGGCTCGTACCAATGAGCCATACCGCCCTACCAATGTATTCTACCAGACCCTTATGCCATATCGTTATAAGAACCCTAAGGACAACAATAAGTATATTACCGACAAGCGTTGCTGCGTATATGATGTAGCAAACTACTCTGGTTCGGAGATTAATATGATTGAGGGTTCTTGCGGTACTTTGGCTTGGTGCTACTCTGGTTGGACCAAGGACGAGAATATGGAGACAGTTCCTCGTCATATGCAGTGGTTCTCGAATGTAGGTAAGGCAGATGCACGCCCATACTTGGGTGATAAGTTCTGGTGTCCAGGTATGATCTATACTCAGGATTCTAACAACTTGAAGGTGTTCCGTTTGGCACATATTATTCTCGATTTGGCTGAGGCTAACTATCGTGTAGGTAACTATGTTGACGCTTACGGCTACCTCAATGCATCTCGTCTTCGTGCTGGTATCCACGAGATTTCTCAGGAGGATCACAACGGAGAGATGGATTTTATGAAGGATCTTCAAGATGAGTCTGCTCGTGAGTTGATTGGCGAGTTTACTCGTCGTCACAACCTCGTTCGTTGGGGTATTTGGAGAGAGCGAGTGCTTGCATATTCAAACAATACTACTTTGAAGCAGAATGTTGAGCAGTATCCGTGTGTTGAGTTCTATCCTATTCCGGATGAGCAGGTACTCCTTTCGAATGGTAATTTGACTAATGATAAATATACAGAATGCGGATTGTAATGAAAAAGTTATCGATATTTTTAGGAGCATTGTTTATCGCTGTTGCGATGACTTCGTGCGTTAAGCCGTATGAGAATACAATTCCGTTGGCGCTCGACGGATTGGTAGTGGTGTTGCCTAAGACTTTGGATGGCAAGGAGCCTATCCACTACGCTAAGGTAACCTCAAACGGAGAGTGGATTGCAGAGTTGGAGACTGCTGATGGCTCTACTTGGTGTTGGATAGATCCAACCAGAACAGATGCAGAGGGCAATAAGACTCCGATTAAGGGTTTTAAGGTCTTGGCTAACTATGAGGGTTCAGACTTGGTTTGCAAAGTTCAGGGTTCAGGAAATCTCTATATTCCAATTCACTTTGCTTTGAGCCAATCTGCACACTATGCAAAACTCTCGGTGTATCGTACCGATACTGGTGAGAGATGTACATTGCAGCTTAGACAATAGTAAAAAAAAGAGAGAATTATGAAGAAGATATTAGGAATTATTTTTGCTATTTCGGCACTCTTTGCGTCGTGTACTTCGCCATACAATCCAGAGTACCGACCAGTGATTGCATTGGGTGCTAATACAGATGCTGTTGTTTGCGAGAGCGGTGAGGCGGAGTGCTCGTTCAATGTAATCTCGAATGTAGAGTATGAGGCTCGAATCATTTCGGGCTCGGAGTGGTTGTCGTTCGTGGATACCGATGCGGAGAGTCGCATTGGTAACGGTAATGGCGTATTGACCTTCCACCACAAGGCTAATAACAATCACAAGCGTGTTGCCGAGGTTAAACTCTCGTCTGGTAGCCGTGAATTTGTGGTTAAAATTAAGCAGGAGGGATTTGAGTCAGATTATCTCAACTTCGATACCACTGATGAGATGTGGGTTCGTTACTTCATTTTGGAGAACAATACCCGTATGTCGCTTGCTGAGGAGGCTAAGGACTACTCGCTTCGTCTTAGCACATCTTGCCTCGATCACGAGATTTCGTTGTGGACAGATTATCCAAAGGCGATTGTTGATTTCAAGGTTGAGAACAAGTATGTACATTTCCATTTGAATGAGAATACCGAGGGACAGCCTCGTATTATCGCTGTGGAGTTGTCGTATGTTAACGGCTGGGGCGACAAGTGCGTTTTGCCATTCTCAATCCGTCAGGACTTTACTCCTAACAACTAATCCAAAAGGTTGTAAAGGTTATATAGAGAAGGGTGCCAATTATTTTGGCACCTTTTTTTGTGCTCCTTTCGATTTATTTTTATATCTTTGTTATATGGCAAAGTACGACGAGATATTTTCGATAGCCTCCGATGCGGAGTTTGAGCGTGAGGCGCTGTGTTTGTTCCGCTATCAGGCGGAGCATTGTGCGCCCTACGCAGAGTATGTGCGCTTGCTTGGTGTTGAGCCGAGTGAGGTGCAGCGAGTGGAGGATATTCCGATGTTGCCAATCGAGATATTCAAGTCGCACAAGGTCTACTGTGGTGAGCGAGAGGCGGAGCAGGTATTCACTTCGAGTGCCACAACTGGTATGACACAATCACGCCACTATGTTGAGGAGTTGGCTCTCTATGAGCGAGCCTTTACCGAGACTTTTCGCCTCTTTTATGGCAATGAAAAGGAGTGTAGCATCTACGCCTTATTGCCGTCGTATTTGGAGCGAGAGGGATCGTCGTTGGTCTATATGGCGGACAAATTGATTGCCTCGTGTGGCGGTGGAGGATTCTATCTTCACGATTACGAGAAGTTGCTCAACGATATGGCACGAGATCACAATCCGAAAATTCTGCTCGGTGTAACCTACGCTCTGCTCGACTTGGCAGAGAACTATGCTCCGAAGTTCGAAGATACGGTCGTTATGGAGACAGGCGGTATGAAGGGGCGTCGCAAGGAGTTGCCGAAGAGCGAGTTGCACAAGATTCTCTGCTCGGCATTTGGCGTGGAGAAGATTCACTCGGAGTATGGAATGGCAGAGTTGTTGTCGCAGGCATACTCTTTCGGCGATGGAGTATTCCGTACGCCGAAGTGGATGAAGGTGTTGGTTAGGGATGTTAATAATCCGTTTGCACGCCTCAAATCGGGTAAGCGAGGAGGTCTGGATATTATAGATTTGGCAAATCGCTCGTCGTGCGCATTTATTGCTACCGAGGATATGGGTGTGAGATATGACGATGGCTCGTTCCGCATCGAAGGTCGCATTTCGCAGAGCGATATTAGAGGTTGTAACTTATTGGTGCAGTAGGGGAGTATGAAGTACGCAAAGGAGGATTTGACAAGGTTGCACGAGGCGTTGTATCGCACGCTTGCAGAGATTATTCGAGTCTGCGAGGTGTGTCGTATCCCATATTTTATTCAGGGAGGCTCGGCGATAGGAGCACTCTACAATAAGGGCATTGTGCCGTGGGATGATGATATAGATGTGGGAATGACTCGTGAAAATTATGAACGATTTTTGCGTGAAGCACCTGCACACCTCTCGTCGGACTACTTTTTGGAGTGGTTTGGCACAGAGCCGAATACTCCGTTTTACTTTGCGAAGGTAAAGTGCAATAATACCCTCTTTGTGGAGGATATTTGGCGCAATATGAATATCCATCACGGCATATTTGTCGATATATTCCCATACGACCGTATTCCAGATTGTGTTTGGCTCGAAAAGTTGCATCGCTTCTCGGCAAAGTTCTGGATTAACTGCTTTATGGGCAAGGAGATATGGTTGTGGGGGCATTGTGGCAAGTGCGAGATAGATGCACCGTTGCCTAAATCGTGGCTGGGCTGTGCGGCAATTCGTGCGGTGGTTGCTGTGATGTCCCGCAAGGCTATATATCGCACTATGAACAGGGTGCTGGGGCGATATAATTCGTGGAATACCAAGCGTGTAAATATCGTGCGAATGCCGAAAGATCAGATTGCAAGGGCAGATGTAGAAAATGCGGTGGATATGGAGTTTGGTGGTATGATGGTCAAAGTTCCTCGCAATGTTGAGGTCTATCTGCGCCATCACTATCCCAACCTGCGCCCAGTATTGCCAGAGGAGGAGCAGATAAATCACGCTCCATATAGACTTTCATTCGATACGACCAAGGAATAATGAAACTACTCTCGATAATCGTTCCAGCCTACAATATGGAGGCATATCTCGCACAATGTGTCGAGTCGGTGCTTCGTACCCCCTCGTTGGCGCAGGTGGAGATTATTATTGTGAATGATGGTAGCAAGGATAAGACGCTGCGCATTGCTCAGCAATATGCCGAGCGCTATGCCGATACGGTGCGAGTCGTAGATAAGCCAAATGGAAACTATGGCTCGACTATAAATGCAGCGTTGCCGTTGGTGCGTGGAGAATATGTCAAAATTCTCGATGCTGACGATTGCTTCGATGGCTCACGAGTAGCGGAGTTCCTCACTTTTCTGCGTAAGATTCAGGGCGTGGATATGGTTATTACGCCATTTATCGAGGTCTATAAACGACGAGAACATAGGGTGGAGTACAATATATACTCTCGCAAGTTTTATGAGTATGGCAAGAGTTACAATGCAGAAAAGATATTTGGCGATGGCGTAATTCGCTACTTTATGATGCACGGCGTCTGCTATCGCACCGAACTTTTGCGCAAGATGAACTATATTCAAAGCGAGGGTATATCCTACACCGACCAAGAGTGGGTATTCTACCCGTTATTCTATATTAAGACGATTGCATTTGCCGATATTCCTCTCTATCGCTACAATCTGAGCCGAGATGGACAGACGATGGATAGCAAGGTGCAGATGCGCTCGTTGGCTCAACTTGTGGCTGTTACCGAGGGTATTGCACGCTACTTTATTTCGTCGTCAAGGTCGGTTAAATCGACTGTCCGCCTACAATTTTTGCGTAATATGGTGGCAGACAAAGTCCGCATTGTCTATCGCAAATATCTGCTTATTATGGACGATGAGGCATTCGAAAAATCGGGCTTTGACTTGGTCGATATGCGCCTAACTCGTCTGCTTGGACAATCTAAAATCGACGAGTTTGCTGTGCCGGTGAATAATCTTTTCAGAGTTGATTTGCTAAACTATTGGCGGACGCATCACAAACGCTACAACCGTTTTACTCGTCATCTACTTCTGGCGGCAAACTCTCTTATGACAGCAATCCATTCGTGGATATTTAGGTAGGCAAGAGGTTTGCAAACAAAAAGCCAACGACCGAAGTCGATGGCTAAAATCAAAAAAAAACTTTCTGAAAATTATTCAGGTTGATACCCGGTGTCTTCCAGTAGGGTAGTGCTGTTTGCTGCGGCTACGGCAAGGCAATCGCAACGATTATTTTCTACCGTCTCGGCGTGTCCTTTAACCCACACGAAACGCACTCGGTGCTTGCGATAGATGCGCAAGAAACGAATCCAGAGGTCGGGGTTTTTCTTGCCCGAAAAACGCTTCTTTTCCCAACCGAATACCCAGCCTTGTGTTACAGCATCGACCACATACTTCGAGTCGGAGTATATCGTAACCTCCGAGCCCTCAAATTTCAGTGCTTCGAGTGCCACGCATACAGCCATTAACTCCATACGGTTGTTGGTCGTAAGGCGATAACCTTGCGACAACTCCTTGCGATGAGGTCCACTCAAAAGCACAACACCGTATCCTCCCTTACCGGGGTTGCCGAGCGCAGAGCCGTCTGTATATATGGTAATAACAGGTGTCATAGTCTAACCGAGTACAATTTTTGGGAGTTCCAAGAAGTTGTCAATAATATATTTTGCCCCCTTCTCTCGCAGCATCTTTGGTGTGTGGCTGCCAAACGACACTCCGCAGAGGTCGCAACCCGCCTCACGCCCCATATCCATATCGTAGGTCGAGTCGCCAACGACCAACACCTCGCTACCCTTAATGTTGTAGCGTTCAAGAGCCAATAAGGCGATGTCGGGTGCAGGTTTTGCATTTACTACATCATCGGCGCAGATAATACCATCGAAGTATTGGGCTATATCGAGTTGTGTGGTCAATCTTTCGAGTACCTCACGGATATTATTCGAGGCGATAAGCAGTGTTACACCTGCCCTCTTCAATGTGGCGAGTGTATCGGCTACGCCATCGAACAACTCTATTAGTGGCTCGCACTCGTTGCGATAGATGGTGTTGTACTCCATAACCATCTGCTCCATAGTCTTATCGTCTATGCTATCATCGTTGGCAAAACAACGAAATGCCTCTGGCAGTGCCAGACCAAAGTTACGCTCTACCTGTACGGGGTCTATCTCGTAGCCGTGCATATTCAGCATCTTCTCCGATGCGTGCAATATGGCAGGTATGGTGCGTGCAAGCGTACCATCGAAATCGAGCATTACAACTTTGTAGTTCATCTTATTCTATTGGGTTATATTTACCAACTGCTCACGGTAAGCGTTGAGAATGCGAGATTTAGAGATGAAACCACAATAGCGATTCTCCTTATCCACCACCGGCAACATCCAAGTATGGTTCGCCTCGAAGCGTGGCAATACCTCCTGAATAATCTCTCGTTCCAGAATTTTATCAGGTGGCTGAATCATATAGTTGGTTATGAAATTCTTGCGCTTTGATGGCTTGAACATATCCTCTCGCAGGTCGTCGAGTTGTACTATTCCGAGCAGATGTCTTTCGTCATCAACCACAGGGAATATATTTCGATGCGAGGAGGCGATTAGTGTTACAATATCGCCCAAAGTGTTGTTTGGCTTAATCTGTGTGAAGTCGGTCTCCATCAATTCATCGAGTTTGAGGAATACCAACACCGATTGGTCCTTATCGTGGGTGAGAAGTTCTCCCTTCTGGCGCAACTGCTTGGTATAGATTGAGTCAGGGTCTAACCATCGACCAACGGCAAAGGCGATGCACGCCACAATCATCAGAGGAAGGAATAATCCATAACCATTTGACAACTCTGCAATAAGGAAGATTGCGGTAAGCGGTGCTTTCATAACGCCCGCCATAACGCCCGCCATACCTACCAATGTAAATGTGGCGATTGATACCTCTACGCCAATCATATTGCAAAGTATCGCCAGCGCAGCACCTGTAAATGCTCCGACAAAGAGCGAAGGGGCAAATGTTCCACCCACACCTCCTGCGGCGTTGGTGGTGGCCATAGCGATAACCTTGAAGAAGATAATCGCCACGATGTAGATAAGTACAACCCAGTCAATCTCTCGGAAGTTGTAGAATAATGAGTTCTCGAAGATTGTATATTTATCGCCTCGCATCAACGATGTGAAGGCTTCGTAACCCTCGCCATAGAGTGGCGGGAAGATGAAAATCAAGACTCCGAGTGCCAAACCGGCTATCGCCCAACGAGTATATTGATTTTCGATTGAACGCACCAACTTACCCACCTTTGCGTTGGCGGTAGTGAAGTAGTACGAAATACCTCCACACAATGCACCAAGCAGAATAAATAGTGGAATGTGCTTGATTTGGAATATGTCGTTTTCGGTGAGTGTAACAGATATAATCGGGTCGAAACCTCTGAGCACAAGGGCTATCGTGGTTGCAGTAACCGAGGATACAAGCAGAGGAATAACCGAAGCCGAGGTGATGTCGAGCATCAAAATCTCCAACACGAATACTACGCCCGTAATCGGTGCTTTGAAGATTGCAGCCACAGCAGCACCAGCACCACAGCAGAGCAGAAGCGTGATGTTTTTGTAGTTGAGTTTCGCCAACTTACCTACATTCGAGCCGAGCGCAGCACCCGTAAGTACGATAGGAGCCTCAGGACCTACCGAACCTCCGAATCCGATAGTTACAGCGCCTCCAACCATTGATGTCCAACAGTTGTGCCCGGCGATATTCGAGCCTCGGCGTGACATAGCATAGAGTACTCGTGTAACGCCCTCCGAAATGTTATCCCTGACTATGTAGCGCACAAATAGCGTTGCCAAAACAATACCGATAACGGGGTATATCAGGTAGAGTATATGGAAAGTATCGGCATCGAACCAATTAACCAATCCGCTCTTGATAAGGTGCAGAAACAACTCGAATAGGTATGTTGCCAAACCCGCCAATGCACCTACCACAATGGCGAGAATGAGCAACATCTGTCGCTCGGTCAGTCGCTTTGTGATATCCAAGAACCAATGGTAGATTTTCTCCCGATTGGCTGGCTTTATGTAACCGGAACGCTCAATCATAATTAACGGAAAGCGGAAAACGGAAAGCGGAAAACTTTTTAATTTGCCGATGCTCGGTAACGCTCTGCCTGCTCGGAAATGAGTTCCTTGTCGGCAAAGTAGTTGATTTTCATCGCCTCACGCACATCGTTGAGCGTTGCGGCGGCTGTAGCACGAGCCTCGGCTGTTCCCTTTTCGAGAATGGCGTAGACCTCCTCAATCTTCTGCTCCCACTCCTTGCGACGGGCACGGAGCGGCTCCCACAACTCCTCCAATACGGCAATCAACAACTTCTTGCACTTTACATCGCCCAAACCTCCACGGCAGTAGTGTTCCTTCATCTCGTCAAGGTTTTTGTAATCAGGCAAATACTTCTCGAAATGCTCGTCACGGCAGAATGCGTCGAGGTATGTAAATACGCAGTTGCCCTCCACCTTTCCTGGATCCTCGATGCGGAGATGGTCAGGGTCGGTGTACATCGACATAACTTTCTGCTTAACCTCCTTCGGAGTGTCCGAGAGGTAGATGCAGTTGCCGAGCGATTTGGACATCTTCGCCTTGCCGTCAGTTCCTGGCAGACGCATACAAGCCGAGTTCGTAGGGAGCAAAATCGAAGGCTCAACCAAAGTCTCGCCGTATGTAGAGTTGAACTTATGCACAATCTCGCGTGCCTGCTCAATCATAGGCTCCTGGTCAGCACCCGCAGGAACGGTTGTAGCCTTGAATGCGGTGATGTCCGATGCCTGCGAAATAGGGTAGGTGAAGAAACCCACAGGGATACCCTGCTTCTGGGTGGTGTCGCCTTCGGCGGTATTCTCCGAGAAGCCACGCAACTGAATCTCGGTCTTTACGGTTGGGTTGCGCTGCAAACGCTGCACGGTTACGAGATTCATATAGTAGAATGCCAACTCGCACAACTCCGCCACCTGCGACTGAATGAAGATTGTCGATTTTTCGGGGTCAAGACCGCACGAAAGGTAGTCGAGAGCCACCTCTATAATGTTCTGGCGCACCTTTTCGGGATTGTCGAAGTTGTCGGTCAAAGCCTGCGCATCGGCAATCATAATAAAGATTCGCTCGAACTCGCCAGAGTTCTGCAACTCCACACGGCGACGCAACGAGCCGACAAAGTGTCCCAAGTGTAAGCGACCAGTTGGTCTATCTCCTGTAAGTATAATTTTTCCCATACCTATATCAAAAAAGTGTTTAATCGCACAAAGATAGTAAATAAACGGATAACTGAAAGCGTAAAATGGAAAACTTTTAGTTTTCCGCTCTACTTGAACTCCGAAATAGTTTGACGCAACGCCTCTACGATAGATTTCTTGACATACGAGCGACGAGTTACGAGGGCGATTTTGCGAGAAGATGCACCCTTGAAAAGCGTTTTGACTTGGCGCTTACGCTCCTCTGGAACGAAGTCGAGAGCCATCTTTGGGATGATGGTCATAAGCGAGGTATTATCCACAATTCGCATTAATGTGTCGAGCGAGCCCGACTCGAAAGAGTAGCGTGAAGGGAGGGTGTTTCGTGCCTGACAGAGTTCGATGACTTGATCACGCATACAGTTGCCCGATGAAAGCAAAACAAGGTCCTGAATTTTTATATCCTCCAAGCGTATATTTGACTTGTTATACAGTGAGTTACGAGGCGATACATAAGCGTAGAATTTATCGTCGAAGAGTTCGTATTCGTTGAAACTGTCGCCACAAGTTCCACCTGCCAAAAGTCCCACATCAATCTGGTCACGATTGAGTGCTTCGATGATGTCGGCAGTCTTCATCTCTCGCACCTCGATATCGACCTTTGGGTATCGGTGTACAAATTCCGGAACAAACTTATGTAAGAGGTATGGAGCAATAGTTGGAATTACTCCCAAACGAATAGTGCCAGAAATCTCCCCTTTTAGTTGTTGAACAACCTCTTTGATGGTGTGAAATTCACGCAGTGTATTGCGAACTTGCTCCAAAACCACCTCACCAGCCTCGGTTGGCACAACGGGCTTTTTCGAGCGGTCGAGCAACATTACTCCCAACTCCTCCTCCAATGCCTTAATCTGCATTGATAGAGATGGTTGCGTTACGAAGCAATGCTCCGATGCAATAGAAAAACTGCCGAAATTAGCAACTGCTAAAAGGTACTCTAATTGGATGATTGTCATAGGGTTTTGCTTATTAGTTATTGCAAAGATATAAAAATAGTTTATAAAAAACAAAACTTTTTCACCCTTTATTTGATCTTGAATTTTACCTCAAGTATTTGCATCATAACTATTTTTTTGCTATATTTGCTCGATTAATATGTATAATGCTTAAAAAGAAGATATGGAAAGATTGATTAACACTATCGTTGAGGGTATTCAGGATAAGAAAGGTAAGGATATTGTATCTCTCGATTTGACAGGCTTTGACGGTGCGATTTGCTCGCATTTTGTAGTATGTAATGCAGACTCTACGACACAGGTGGCTGCGATTGCTGACGGAATCGAGGAGAAGGTCTACGAAACATTGAAGGAGTCGCCTTGGCGTGTTGAGGGAAAGCAGACTGGTTTGTGGGTTGCACTCGACTATGTTGATGTTATCGTGCATATCTTCCAAAGCGATTTACGCGACTACTACCGCTTGGAGGAGTTGTGGGCAGATGCTCCGATGATTAAGTACGAAAGCGAAGAGTAAACGCTCCTTTCTGGATATACTTTTCCATCTCGAAAATCGTTAGTAGGGGTGGAATAATGTGTAATTTTTAACTTTTATGGCAAAAAACAAGAGAAATATCAATATGCCACGCCCGAACATTATGTGGCTGTGGAGTGCGATAACGCTCGTTATTATCGGCTATTGGATTTTTAATACCGAGGAGTCTGCACCGGTAAAGTCCGATTGGGCTACGGTGGAGCAGATGGTTGTCGAGGGCGATGTCGAGCGTATCGAGGTAGTTAATCACGAGGAGGCTCGTGTATCTCTCAAAGAGGGTGAAGTTGAAGCGCTACGCAATAGCGATTTGCGCTACAAGAATATCCCAAAGAGTGGATACCAACTATTCTTTAATATCGGCTCGGTAGACTCATTCAAAACCGACTTGGAGAGTGCAGAGGCACAGAGTGGCAAGAGTGTGGTTTTGACTTTCGAGAACGAAAAACCTTGGTACGACTCGTGGCTTATGGGCTTGTTGCCTTGGGTTGTGATGATTGGCATTTGGTTCCTCATTATGCGTGGAATGTCACGAGGTGGCGGCGGCGCAGGAGGTGGCATTATGAATGTCGGCAAGGCTCGTGCACAGGAGTTTGACCAGAGCGACCCGAATAGACGAGTAACATTCAAGGATGTTGCTGGTTTGGAGGAGGCGAAGGTTGAGATTATGGAGATTGTCGACTTCTTGAAAAATGCCCCTAAATATCGTGAACTCGGAGCAAAAATTCCGAAGGGCGCACTCTTGGTAGGCCCTCCGGGAACGGGTAAAACCCTCTTGGCAAAGGCTGTTGCGGGCGAGGCAAATGTCCCATTCCTCTCGATTTCGGGCTCGGACTTCGTGGAGATGTTCGTTGGAGTTGGAGCGTCGAGAGTGCGTGATTTGTTCGACCAAGCAAAGAAGAAGGCTCCGTGCATTGTCTTTATCGATGAGATAGATGCGATAGGTCGTGCAAGAGGAAAGAATGCAGGTTTTTCGGGCAACGATGAACGAGAGAATACTCTTAATCAGTTGCTTACCGAGATGGACGGTTTCCAGACCAATGCGGGTGTGATTATCTTGGCGGCGACAAACCGAGCAGATATTTTGGATAAGGCGTTGATGCGTGCAGGTCGTTTCGACCGTCAGATTGAGGTAGGATTGCCTGAACTGAACGAGCGCAAAGAGATTTTCGAGGTCCACCTTCGCAAGTTGAAGTTGGATAAGGATTTGGATAGAGAGTTCTTGGCAAAGCAGACTCCGGGATTTTCGGGTGCAGATATTGCGAATGTCTGCAACGAGGCAGCACTGATTGCTGCACGCCACAATAAGGATTGCGTGGGCAAGGAGGATTTCTTGGCTGCGGTAGATCGAATTATCGGTGGTTTGGAGCGCAAGAATAAGGTTATATCTCCAATGGAGAAGAAGACCATCGCTTATCACGAGGCGGGACACGCTACGGTATCGTGGTTGCTCGAACACGCCAATCCACTCGTAAAAGTTACTATTATTCCACGAGGCAAGGCACTTGGTGCTGCGTGGTACTTACCAGAGGAGCGTCAGATAACTACCCGTGAGCAGATGTTGCAAGAGGCAGCGTCGTTGTTGGCAGGTCGTATTTCCGAGGAGAAGTTCTTTGGACACCTCTCAACGGGAGCATTGAACGACTTGGAGCGTGTAACAAAGATGTGCTACGCAATGGTGGCATACTACGGTATGAGCGAGGAGGTGGGCTCGATGAGTTACTACGACTCGACAGGTCAGAGCGATATGGCGTTCACTAAACCTTACTCTGAGCGCACTGCACAGCAGATTGACGATGAGGTGCGTGCCTTGATTGCAAAGGCTCGTAAGATGGCAGAGGATATTATCGACGAACATCGTGACGGCTTGGTGCAGTTGGCAGAGTTGCTCTTGGAGCGTGAGGTTGTGTTTACCGAAGATGTGGAGAACATCTTCGGTAAACGAGAAAAATCTGCCTAACAAGGCTCTTTCGGCATCTGCCATGTCCGTAAAATGCTCATTTACGCCAAGTAAACTCCGCTTTTACGAACTGCGAGCAGCGTCAAAATAGCTCTTGTTATACAAATTTTCAGAATGAAGATGTTTATTATAAAAACCTAAAAATGGATAATAAGAAACTTAAAGATTTATTGGTGCGAACAATCAGCGGTGCTGTGTTGCTATTGGTTGTTGTGGGAGCGCTTATGTGGTCAAAGTGGAGTGCAGGTGCATTGTTTGCAGTAATTATGCTCGGTGGAGTATTAGAGTTCTATCGTTTGTGCCGCCGAAAGGGTGTTGAGCCTATGTATAGCGTAGGTATTGCAACCTCACTCGCAATTTTTGTCTTGGCATTTGCCGTATTTCAGCAGTGGGGTACTCCTGCAACCGAGACAACGGCTCGTATTGTGCTGGGAGCCTTGCTCTACACGATGTTGATTGTGCCTACAACTTTCGTTTGTGAGTTGTGGCGTAAGAGTGCAACTCCAATTGCAAATATCGCAACAACATTTATGGGTGTGATATATGTCGCTCTGCCGATGACTATGGTGATGTTTATTCCGCAGTTGCTTGTCGGCAAGTGGTCAGCGTGGGCAATGATGGCGTTTATCTCGATAATTTGGATAAACGATATTTTCGCCTACTTGGTGGGTGTGTCGTGTGGCAAGCACCGCTTGTGCGAGCGTATATCGCCTAAAAAGTCGTGGGAGGGATTCTTCGGCGGCTTGGTAGGTGCGGTAGGCTTTGCTGTGTTGTTCGGATACCTATTCGAGGGCAATCTGCTTTTGTGGGGAGGTTTGGGACTTGTAACTGCACTTGCTGGCGTAGCAGGCGACTTGGTGGAGTCGTTGATTAAGCGTGAGGTAGATGTGAAGGATTCGGGCAAGATGATGCCTGGTCACGGCGGTTTCCTTGACCGCTTCGATGCTCTCTTCTTGGCCGTGCCATTTGCAATGATATATCTTATTTTGATGGGAATGTTTGTCTAACCTAAAACTATATAAAACGATGAAAATTAGCAAAGAGGGTTCAAAGATTATCACTGTTTCGGGCGTAGTATTGCTCGCATTGTGGTTGCTTATCTTCTATATGTTGAAGGCTAACGACTTGACTTGGCTTATTGTGCTGTTGTCTACATTGTTGCTCGTATTTTGGTTCTTTATTATCTCGTTCTTCCGTGATCCTCGCCGTGTGCGTATTCACGATGAAGACCTTGTCTTCTCGCCTTGCGATGGTCGAGTTGTTGTTACTGAGATTGTGAAGGACGATGAGTACTTCGATGGTGAGGAGAAGATGCAGGTGTCAATTTTTATGTCGGTTACCAATGTGCATATCAACTGGTTCCCTGTGGGCGGTATCGTAAAGTACTTCAAGTACCATCCAGGTAAGTTCCTTGTGGCTTGGCATCCGAAGTCTTCGACCGATAATGAGCGCACAACTACCGTTGTTGAGACAAAGAGTGGCGTGGAGGTGTTGTTCCGCCAGATTGCAGGTGCTGTGGCTCGTCGCATTGTGTCGTATGTGAAGGTCGATGAGGCTGCGGAGCAAAATATACCATTTGGTTTTATCAAGTTTGGCTCACGCATTGATATATTGTTGCCAAAAGATGCAAAACTCTTGGTTGAGATTGGCGATAAAGTTGTAGGTACTCAAACTCCTATTGCTCGTATTGGTGGCGAGGTGGAGGAGTCGCTCGAAACTCCTGAGGAGGAGACTCTCGAAACGGAGAATTAAAAAAACTGAAAAGGGATAACTTTTTGTATGGAAAATAGCGTAAACAATAATCTGACTGTGCAAACCATTCTGCGCTGGGTGGTAGGTTTAGTGGTTATGGCAGCCGTAGGTGCGGTGTTGTGGTACTTCCGTCAAACGGTTGTCTATATCCTTGTATCTGCGTTGTTGGCTATCATAGGTCGACCATTTGTGAGTCTGCTCTGCAAAATCAGGGTTAAGCAGTTTTCGCTTCCTCGTTGGTTGGCGGCTGCTGTAACTTTGGTCTTGTTGTGGGTGGCTATCGGAGGTCTGTTGTCGCTGATTGTGCCACTTGTTGCCGGTAAGATATACGAACTATCGTCGCTCGACTTGCGCTCGGCATTAGAGGGCGTCGAGGAGCCTTTGTCGAGGTTGCAAACCTATATCTCGACAATTTTTGTATTGCCTGAAACCCACTTCTCACTCTCCGAGGTTATTGTATCCACCCTTCGACAGTTCCTGAATTACGACACGGTTAATGCGGTAGTGTCGTCAATTATCAATACGGGAATGTCGGCAGTGATAGTGGTCTTCTCGGTGTCGTTTATTACATTTTTCTTCTTGAAGGAGGATGGCCTATTCTCGAATATGGTGTCGGCAATCTTCCCTGATAAGTACTCCGAGAATGTGCATCGTGCCATCGATAAGGTGTCGTTATTGCTCTCTCGCTACTTCACTGGTCTATTGACCGAGAGCCTTATTATCGCCTTGATTATAGCGGTGGTATTGTTACTCTTTGGTATGCAGTGGGAGAATGCTTGCTTTATTGCAGTGATTATGGGTATGCTCAATGTAATCCCGTATGCTGGACCTGCGGTAGGAGTATTGGTCTCTATATTTATAGGTGTTGTGTCGCCTATCGAGGGATGCACCATTGCATACACATTGGCAGTAATCCTCTCTACTATTTGCGTGGTAAAGGGCATTGATGACTTTGTGTTGCAACCAACAATCTACTCTTCGAAGGTGTCGGCTCACCCATTGGAGATATTTATTGTGATCCTTATGGCTGGCTCGGTGGGTGGAATTGTTGGCCTGCTCGTTGCCGTACCGTCATATACTGTTTTGCGTGTCTTTGCCAAGGAGTTCTTCTCGGAGGTGTCGTTGGTGCGCAAACTGACAAAGGAGATTTAAGCAATGGTCATTGTCGAGGGAGTTGTTATAGGTGGAAATCAGTTGGGGCGCAAGTTGGGCTTCCCAACTGCAAATATCGCTATTAGCAATGACTTGGCGGTGGAGAATGGAGTCTATTGTTCGAAAGTATTTGTTGAGGACAAGGAGTATGTCGCTATGACAAATGTGGGTGTGCGCCCATCGGTTGATGGCTCAAAACGCCTGCTCGAAACACACCTTTTTGGCTTCGAAGGATTGCTCTATGGCTTGACACTGCGGGTTGAGTTGTACGATAAAATCCGAGATGAAAAGAAGTTTTCGTCGGTTGATGAACTGCGAGAGCAGATTGCAAAAGATTCAAATCAAATAAAAAGGCTAATGGCCAATGGCTAATAGTTAACGGCTCAAATATGAAAAATATCCTAATTGTTGCACCTACGGTGCGTGAGAATAAGAATATCCGCCTTGCGATTGAACGCAAGGGCGAAGAGTTGAAAAATCGCTACACCGTGGCATTTAGCGGTATTGGTAAGGCTGCCGCTGCGGCAACTCTTACTCGCCACCTCTTGCAGGCAGAACAACCCTACGACCTTGTTGCAGTGATTGGCTACGCCGCAGGTACGCTCGGTTTTAAGCAGGGCGAAATAGTTGTGCCAAATTCGGTGCAGTACCACGATGCCGATATTCCAGAGGGCTTTATTCCGGAGATTACTGATGCTCGAAAGTTGCTCGGTACTGACAATGTTACCGTCTTTACGGGCGACTCATTCGTAAATGCTCGCTCGGTGGCGGAGATTAAGGCTCGTTTTGGCGTGGAAAGGGCGATTTTCGATATGGAGATTGGAGCTATCGCTATCGCTTGTGAGATGTGTGGCAATGTACCTCTCGTGGCGGTTAAGGTTATATCGGATGTGCCCGAGGATGGTCATACCGAGTTGTCATATGAAGAGTTTGCAAATACCTGGACTGACTTCTCTCCAATTTTGGATAAAGTAGATACATTTTAACCGTGAAACGCATAGGAGTCATATCCGACACACACGGCACCTTTGACGAGGTGCTGCGTGAGTTTTTGCGAGATGTTGATGAGATTTGGCATGCAGGTGATATTGGCTCTATCGAGTTGGCAGACGAGATTGCGAAGTTCAAGCCTCTGCGTGCAGTCTATGGCAATATAGATGGAGGAAATACTCGTTATGCCTATCAACCGTTCTCATTTTTCAAGGTTGAGGATGTGCCTGTGCTGATAACCCATATTGGAGGCTATCCTCGCCACTACTCACCACAAGCATTACAGAAAATTCAGGCGTGCCGACCAAAGATTTTCGTATCGGGACACTCGCATATTTTGCGTGTGGAGTACGATAAGGTTTACGAAATGCTACACCTCAACCCTGGGGCAGCAGGGTGCTATGGCTTCCATAAGGTGCGTACTGCCTTGCGTTTTACCATTGATGGCGAAACAATCAAAGATATGGAACTTGGCGAATGGCCGAGGGCAGGACATAAGGTTCAATTATAGTTGAGAGTTGAGAACCGACGCCAAACCGAGAGCAAAGGGTGCTTGCACGCTTTGCCGAGGTGCGAAGGAGGAAAAGCCTGCAAAGCAGGATTAGTTGAGAGTTGAGAGTTGAAAAAACTTCTAACTCCTAACTAAAAAAAAAAGAGCCCGCAGGCTCTTTTTTTTATTTAAGTAGGTTGTCCAACCTTTCGTAGATGCTTGTGCGTAGGTCACGCAACTTGTTGATAGCAGGTCTGTTGCTGCGCTTGACATATCTGCAAGTTCCGATAAAACGCCAGAATAGACGCATATAGTTCCACGCCAAAACAAACATAAATGGGAATGCTACCAAGTATCCCAATGCCCACCATATATTTGCAAATATAGCCAAAAGCACGAATGGCAAGATAAGGCATATAGGTACTGATACGAATACACTCACTCCCACATGGAACGATGAGTAGAACATTCTATCCTTAATCCACGCTTTGAGGAAGATCTTTGGAATGAGGAACAAGAGTCCTGTCGGAATAATCGATACGATGAAGAGTGGCAACAGGATAAGTAACCACAAACCTCGCAATATCGCCATCGGCAACTTGTGGTTGCGGATAAAGAGCCAGTCACGGATGCGCAACTTCTTTAAGCCCTTGTGCAACTCTGCTGTGTCCTCGTAAATCTTCTCCATCTCTTCTGGATGCTCTTTGGTAGCCTCCTGCAATGCCGACACCAACTTCTGGTCGGAGAGCAATCGTGAAGGGAGATAATTGAACTTGTAACCGTGCTCGATAGCATACTTGCGACCATATCCCGTTTCACGGAGGAAATCGATTTGGTCGTAGTGCTCCAAGTCTTCGATGTTGAGCATCAACTCCTTGATGCGCTCTCGTACAATATCGTTGATTTTAAGCATTGTAGCACGAGGCTCCTCCTTATACTCTTCGTAGTAAGGCTTCAAAGAGATAGGCTCACCGAAGCGGATAAGCATATCGGTGCGGGCGTGGAAGTAGTTTGAGTAGTGGTTTGCCGAAGGCAAAATCATAACATCACGCTCGAAGTTGAACTTCTCTGCCGCCTCGAATGCAATTTTGAGATAGCCAATCTTGAATGTTCCCAACCAGCGCTTGTCCTGGTGACCTGCCTCTGGGTACATCATAAGAGTCTCGCCATCGCAGAGAGCATTGCTCGATGCATTCATCGTATCTTTATTCTTCGACACTGCCGAATAGCCCTCGTGGCTCATACGGTAAGCAGGGAGCATACCTATTTTGCGAAGGAATGCACCAGCGATAGGATTGTTGAATACATTTGCTCGTGCAATGAAATTCATTCGACGGTCGGTAATGTTGAGCACCACGCTCAATGGGTCGTTCAAACAGTTTTGATGGTTTGATACCACTACGCAAGGTGTACCGTTGACAGGTACATTTTCAATACCCACCATATGCTCCTTGCGGAAGTATAGTCCAGAGTTCACAAACTGTAAGTAATAGCGAAAAGCCTTTAATAGTAGGTTGTGATCTCTCGGTTTTAACTCTTTGCTCATATCAGTAAAATGTTAAATTTCGACCACAAATATAACTAATTTATTCTATATGGCAATAGGAATGTTCAATTTGGGCATTTATACCTACTCGTTAAGTACGATATTTGATTGTATGTCGAAGGACTTTGCGGACAGCAGAGGCGCTGATTAACTTTTAATGCTTAATTTTTATCTTTTTAACTAAAAATTTCTATCTTTGTAGCAAATTAGAATTGTTATGCCAAAAATTTCAGAACGAGCCATATTAATGCCGGCTTCGCCTATCCGTAGGCTTGCTCCGCTAGCCGAGGAGGCAAAAAAGCGTGGTACGAAGGTCTATCATTTGAATATCGGTCAGCCCGATATTAAAACGCCACAGGTGGCACTCGATGCCATCCGCAATATCGACCGTGAGATTTTGGAGTATAGTCCGAGTGATGGTTTTCTCTCTTTGCGTGAGAAACTGGTGGGCTACTATGACCAATACCAGATAAAACTCTCGCCAGACGATATAATCGTTACGGCAGGAGGCTCGGAGGCGGTGTTGTTCGCCTTTATGTCGTGCCTCAATCCGGGCGATGAGATTATCGTTCCAGAGCCTGCTTACGCCAACTATATGGCATTTGCGGTGTCGGCAGGTGCGGTAATCCGTCCAATCACTTCGACCATCGAGAATGGTTTTGCATTGCCTTCGATAGAGCAATTCGAGGCGTTGATTAATGAGCGTACACGAGGCATTTTGATTTGCAATCCAAATAACCCTACGGGTTACCTCTATACCCGCAAGGAGATGAATCGTATTCGCGATTTGGTAAAGAAACACGATTTGTTCCTCTTCTCCGACGAGGTCTATCGTGAGTTTATCTATACGGGCTCTCCATATATCTCGGCGTGCCACTTGGAGGGTATCGAGGAGAATGTGGTGCTGATTGACTCGGTGTCGAAGCGATACTCGGAGTGTGGTATCCGTATCGGTGCATTTATTACCAAGAATAAGGCGCTGCGTGCTGCGGTTATGAAGTTCTGTCAGGCTCGTTTGTCGCCACCGCTACTCGGTCAAATTGCTGCCGAGGCGTCAATTGACGCTCCAAGAGAGTATGCAATTCACACCTATGAGGAGTATATCGAGCGTCGCAACTGCTTGGTCGATGAGTTGAATAAGATTGATGGCGTATTTTCGCCAATTCCGATGGGAGCATTTTATACGATTGCACGACTTCCGATTGATGATAGCGACAAGTTCTGCGAGTGGTGTTTGCGTGAGTTCGAGTACGAGGGAGCCACAGTGATGCTTGCACCGGCTTCGGGTTTCTACTCTGAGCCTGGCTTAGGTAAAGACGAGGTTCGTATTGCCTACATTCTCGAAAAAGAAGAGTTGAAGAAGGCAATTCGCATCCTCGGCAAAGCCATCGAAGCATACAATAAAATAGAAAAATAACTATGTCGGCACCTTTAGCTGAGAGGCTTCGTCCTCAGTCGCTCGAAGACTACATCGGTCAGCAACACCTGGTCGGTGAGGGGGGTGTTTTCCGTCGTTTTATCGAGGCGGGGAATGTTCCGTCATTTATTCTGTGGGGACCTCCGGGGGTGGGTAAAACTACGCTTGCCAAAATCGTGGCAAATGCCCTCGAAAGGCCATTCTATACACTTTCGGCTGTAACTTCGGGCGTGAAGGAGGTGCGAGAGGTTATCGAATCGGCAAAAAATCAGAAGTTCTTTTCGGCAAAGACGCCGCTTCTGTTTATAGATGAAATTCATCGCTTCAACAAGTCGCAGCAAGACTCACTGCTTGGTGCGGTGGAGCAGGGTGTTATAACTCTTATTGGTGCGACCACCGAAAACCCATCCTTCGAGGTTATATCTCCGCTTTTGAGTCGTTGTCAGGTCTATACTTTGAAGCCGATGCAGGATGCCGACTTGGAGCATCTGCTCAATCGTGCTTTGACCACCGACGAGGAGTTGAAAAAACGCAATATCAAGGTCGAGGAGTCGGCTGCATTGTTCCGCTTTGCGGGTGGCGATGCTCGAAAATTGCTCAATATCTTGGATATTATAACCTCCTCTCGTGAGGGCAATTTGACAATTACCGACGACCTCGTTACGGAAGTGTTGCAACAAAATATCGCCTTATACGACAAGAATGGCGAGCAACACTACGATGTTATCTCGGCATTCATAAAGAGCGTGCGTGGTAGCGATCCGAATGCGGCAATCTACTACTTGGCACGAATGTTGGCAGGTGGAGAGGAACCTCGCTTTATTGCTCGTCGCTTGGTGATTTTGGCTTCGGAGGATATTGGCTTGGCAAATCCGAATGCGTTGTTGCTAGCGAATGCCTGCTTCGATACGGTGCATAAGATTGGAATGCCGGAGGCTCGCATAACTTTGGCTGAAACGACGATTTATCTCGCCACTTCGCAGAAGAGTAACTCGGCATATATGGCGATAAATGAGGCACTTGCCTTTGTTAATAAGGATACAAACCTTCGCCCTGTGCCGTTGCATTTGCGCAACGCAGTAACCGATTTGATGGCAGAGCAGGGCTATGGCGCAGACTACAAGTATGCTCACGACTACAAGGGTAACTTCGTGGAGCAGGAGTTTATGCCAGAGAGCCTTAAAGGTACGCAGTTCTACCACCCAAACATTGAAAATCAAACCGAACAACGCATAGCCGAGCGTATGCAGTTGTTGTGGAAAAATAAATATAAATAGGATGAAAAGACTTATACTTTTTACGATTTTGATTTTTACTATGGCGATAACAATGGCACAAACCCAACCTACGACACACTGCTTTGCAGAGGGTGAGAAGCCGTTGTATCTCGACCACTATCGTGCCGAGGGCGAGGGATTGCACCCTTGCGTATTGTTCGCTTTTGGTGGCGGTTTTTCGCACGGAAGTCGTGCCGATGAACGCTATATACCATATTTTAATATGCTTATGGCGCAAGGCTTCGATGTTGTGTCGATAGATTATCGCCTTGGTATGGCATATACGCTCGATAAAACGGAGGATGTAGGTCCTATGGAGGGTGCGTGGGCAATGTATCGCTCCGTGAACTATGCCGCCGAAGATGTGCTGCGAGCATTGGACTATATTCTTGTCAATGCCGAGAAGTTGGGTATAGATCAGTCGCAAGTTGTGGCGAGTGGATCGAGCGCTGGTGCGATTGCGGTATTGCAGGCTGAAAACTACATCTCAAATCGCTCAAAGTATGCAAAGAGTCTGCCTGAGAATTTCAACTTTGCAGGTGTTGTAGCCTTTGCGGGTGCGATATATTCCGTGCTTGGCGAGCCAAAATGGGGTGCAACACCTTGTCCTATGATGCTATTTCACGGCAATGCAGACCGCAATGTGCCATATCGCAAAGCAACAATCCTCGCAACAGGTTTCTATGGCTCGGACTATATCGCTGAACAGTTGCACAATCTCGATGCCACTTACTATTTCCACTCTGCTCACTATCGTGATCACGCTCTTGCTCTGACTCCGCTGACCGACAACCACGACGAGATAATCTCATTTTTGCATCGTTGTGTTCTCGGTGGCGAGAAGATGCAACACACCAACGAGTATGTTGCCGAAGGGGTAGAGCCTTGCGAAACACAATTCACCATTCAAGAGTATTTGAACTCTAACTACTCAAATTAGAACGCAAATAGCAACAAAAAATCGTGGCAATTCGCCACGATTTTTTTTGTCTATTCAAACTCTATCGCCTTGAAGTATTCAGGGCAGTGGAAACGAGGCTTTGGAAGCGGTACGGGTTGCCACGAGATAAAGTGCGACTCCTCTGGACGGTTGCCACATTTGTAGAGATTGGCTGTGATTTTCAATCCATCCCAACTCTCTACCTTATCCTTGAAGAAAATGGATGTTGGCAGTACCATTGTCAGTGACCACTCCAAATGGCCACGATGAATGCCAAAGGCCTCTGTGCCGAGGGTGGTTATGCGCTCCACCTGCGAGAGAATGTCGGCGCCTGCACGCACTGGGTTTTCGCCAGGCACTTCGTAGTAGCCAATCAGCATATAGCCGACGCAGTTCATCTCAACATTGTAGTAGGTCTTTCCGTCGAGCGACATATAAAATTCGCAAGCCGAATCTCTCCAAACCTCGCCATTGTCCTCGGCGAAACGAGCATAGGTCAACTCCTCCTTAACATCGAAGCGAACATAGAGTTTGTCACCAGTGTGGAATGCACGGAACTCAGTGTCGGGAGTATCAGGAAACTCCTCTGCCCAATTTGCGCACGCAATCTTCTCGGGCTTAATCTCGGCAAACACCTCATTGAGTGTTCTGCCAGTTAGGTCAATCTTTGAAATCTTCATTGCTGATTCTGTTTTTGGTGCTTGGTTGCACGATGTGGCAACAAAGGCCAGTATCGTCAACATCCCAAGCAGATATTTTTTCATAGTTATAAAGGTTTTTTTGGGTTTTGCAATTTTGCTTACGCAAATATAGAGATATTTTTTGAAATTATTCGTACTCCCTCTCGCTTTTTTTCATTTTGCCAATAATAAAAGCCGCGCAAATTCGTTATCTAATCGTAGTAAATAGTTCTCGAATATTCAATTCTTGTCGTTGGCGAGAAATAGAACATTATATGAGTGTAAAAACTTTGAAAACTTTTTTGGTGTTTTGAGTTTTCTTTCATATCTTTGCACCGTTGAAAATTGCGGAATTATGGCAAAGCGTGAAGTTGTAATAAAGAGGGCGGCAGAGATGATTGCCGAGTTGGGCGTGAAGTCGTTGCGCGTAGATGACTTAGCACACGATTTGGCTGTTTCGAAACGCACTCTGTATGAGATGTTTGGCGATAAGGAGGAGTTGCTCTACCATAGCATCAAATATCTTTTGCAGAATGAGGCAATCGAAATCCAGACCAATGCTAACGAGGCATATTCTGGTATTCCTGCACTCTTTGAGATTTTTGATGCGATGATGGCCCGCTCGGCGGTGCGCAAGCGTATTATGGGCAACTTGGCTAAGTTCTATCCATTGTTGTATGAGCGCATAATGACCGAAAATAGAGATTATGGCTTGGCGATATTAAGGGAGAAATTAAATGCTCTTGTTAAGGAGGGATTGATTTCGGAGATGGTTAATATAGACCTATCGATTACGATGTTCTACTACACTTCGATGGGATTGATGCATCGAAATGGTCGTTTGGTGTTGCCGAATGGTGTTACCGAGCAGGAGGCGTTCCACTATACGATTGTCAATTTCTTCCGAGGAATTGCAACATTGAAGGGCGTAGAGCAGATAGATAAGTATTTGGCAGAGAAGATAACAAAATAGTATAAATATATATATTGGTAAGATGAAAAAACTTGGTTTATTTTTGGGTTTTATTACCTTGGCGCTGACATCCGTGGCACAAAATACGGAGCAGTCGGCATTGACCTTGACTTTGGAGCAGGCGCTCGAAATTGCTTTGAGCGAAAATCCTACAATCAAGGTGGCAGAGCAAGAGATTGAGATTAAGCGTTTTGCAAAGCAGGAGACCTATGCTTCGCTCTATCCTCGTTTCGATGCTACGGCGCAGTATCAGCGTGTGTTGGCAAAGCAGACTATGAGTATGGACTTCGGCGGTCAGACACAGACCATCAAAGTTGGTAGCGACAACTCGTTTAATGGCGGAATTTCGGCATCAATGCCCGTTGTGAATGCGCAGTTGTGGGAGAGTTTGAAGGTGTCGGTAGCGGATGTAATGCTTGCGATTGAAAAGTCTCGTTCTTCGCAGATTGATATGATTGAGCAGGTGTCGAAGGCATACTTCTCGGTACTCTTGGCAAAGGAGTCGTTGGTGGTATATCAGCGAGTTTATGACAACGCTGTGGAGAATAATAAGAATATCAAGAAGCGCTACGATGTAGGCTCGGTGTCGGAGTTTGACTATATCTCATCGAATGTGTCGGTGCAGAATGCAATTCCGAATGTTATCGAGGCGCAGAATAGTGTAGTTTTAGCGTTGTGGCAGTTGAAGGCGTTGCTCGGCATCGATTTGAATAAGAATATCGATGTTGCAGGCTCGTTGTCAGACTACGAGGCGCAGATGAACTACGCAAAGACGCTTGCAGAACTCGATTTGTCGAATAACTCGACTTTGAAGCAGTTGGATATTCAAGAGGGAATGTTGGCGAGTGCACTCAAAATCTCGAAGTTGGCAAATGTTCCTACATTGTCGGTAAATGCAGCCTATCTCTACACTGCACTCGGCAATGATGGTAAGTTCTTCCAGGCAAAGGCTTGGAATCCATATTCGTATGCAGGTGTGCAGTTGAATATCCCTATTTTTGCAGGTGGTCAGCGCCGTGCTGCAATCAAGCAGGCAAACCTAAACCTCTCGAACTTGCAGTTGCAGCGTGAGAATGCCGAGCGTCAGTTGCAGGTGGCAGTGGTGCAGTCGTTGAACAATATGCAGACCAATGTTAAGAAGTTCTCGGCAGCGGCTGCAACCGTAGGTCAGGCAAAGCGTGGCTATGAGATTGCGGTTAAGCGTTACGAGGTAGGTCGTGGTACGCTGGTCGATATCGACAACTCGCAGTTGCAGTTGACTCAGGCTGAACTTGGTCGCAATAGTGCAATATACAACTTCTTGGTATCGAAAATTTCGCTTGATAAAATTCTCGGCAACCACGAGGTGCGCAGTCAGCACGACTATATCGAGAAATACACCAATAAATAAAAAAGCCAAAGGCTAATAGCAAAGAATATAAAAGTAAAACAGATATAACTATGAGAAAGATTTTTGTTAATTCGATGTTGGCAGTTGCTGCCGTAGCGATGGTGTCGTGCGGTTCGAAGCAGACTACAAAGCAGGAGGAGGTTGTTGTTGCTCTTCCAAAGATTGAGACACAAACAGCCGTTGTTCGTGCGGTATCGCAGGAAGGCTACTTTACTGGCACAGTTGAGGCGCAGGTGGTAAACAATATCGCACCGCAGCAGCCTTTGCGTATCAAGGAGATTCGCTTCGATGTAGGCGACCATGTCAAGAAGGGTGATTTACTTGTTCGCCTCGATAATTCGTCGCTTGTGCAGGCAAAGGCGCAGTTGGATAACGCAAAGAAGGAGTACGAGCGTACAAACGAGTTGTATGAGTTTGGTGGCGCTTCGAAGTCGGAGTGGGATGCTCGTCGTTTGCAGTATGAGGTGGCGCAGACCGCATATAACAACCTTGTTGAGAATACCACTCTTATCTCGCCAATCTCTGGCGTGGTAACGGCTCGCAACTACGATAAGGGCGATATGTATGCTGGTCAGCCGGTGTTGGTTATCGAGCAAATTAAGCCCGTAAAGATTATGATTAATGTATCGGAGCCATACTTCGGTAAGGTGAAGAAGGGTATGCCTGTATATATCACTCTCGATG
>JAGCLL010000032.1 GCA_017647025.1 Alistipes sp.
GATAATCAGCACCGTGTCGTCGGGCTTAATCTCCGAAATCCGAGCCGCCCAAAATCCCGTTGCCAGCACATCACCCACAAACAACGCCTGCTCGTCGCTCACGCTGTCGGGAATGCGGGTGAGGCACTGATCGGCATAGGGCACACGCACATACTCCGCCAGCCCGCCAACGATGCGACAGCCAAGCGCCCCCCCGCCATTTGGGTCGGTGCAGTTGTTCACGAAGCCGTTTTTGCAGAAGAAACACTCGCCACAGAAGGTCTCCACATTGACCGTCACGCGGTCGCCCACCTTGACATTGCGCACCTCGGAGCCGACCTCCTCAACTATGCCAACCATCTCGTGACCAACGGTTATGCCGGGCACTGCACGGGGCACACTGCCGTGCTTGATATGCAGGTCGCTGGTGCAGATACTACCGAGCGTAATGCGCACAATGGCATCACGCGGGCCTTGCAGTTCGGGCTTTGGCTTGTCGATAAGCTCGAACTTGCCGGGGGATATGTAGGTGTAGGCGAGCATAGTTTATGTAAGCATTTTTAGTAATTCATTGTCAAAGTTACGCATAATTCAAAAACAAAAAGAGAAAAAGCCGAAACTTTTTCTCTCTATCTCCAAACTACAACCTTTTACTGCTCCGCCATCTTGCGGCCGGCATCGTAGGCTCGTTGCAAGTCCTCCGCCCAATGCTCATCGCGCCAACCGACTTCGCACCCTCGGCAAATCGCTGCAATAGCTGTGCTGTGTTCATATTTTTTCGCGGACCACCATCCACAATCACAATCTTTTTCATATCGCTATGTTTTAGTCCGAATAGTTCAAGATGTATGCCACTATTCTGTCATATAGGCTGATACTACTTTAAGAATCTCATCGCCCCAAACCTCCCATTTGCGAATACCAAAACCGCTGATACTCATTAGCTCCTCTCGTGTTGTCGGTTTGTCTGTTGCGATAAGTACAAGGATGTTGTTATGCAGAAGATAGTATGATGGCAACTCTTTCTCCATTGCTACACGGGTACGCATTGCACGCAACAAACCAAGCAGTCCCATATCGGTCAGTGTGTTGCCCTCGGAATCTACCACAATTCTAAATACCTCATTTTCAATAATCACCTCTTTGTAAGCAGTTGTATTGATAGTTGCACCACCCTTGCGCCCATTTGCCGTCTTGCTTTTCTGCATTTTGGGTGCTGCGGTCTTGTTTTTAGGAACAAAGTATGATGGTTTATGTTCCGATGCATCTTCGATACCAAACGAGTTATTCAGCCAAAACTCATATTGCCCTGCACTCAATATACGGCAACATCCCGTTTTATCGGGTTTATAATTGGTACATCCCAAGAAGAATCCTTCATATTTAGATTGTTTCACTACCAAATAACCATCTTGACACCAATCACACTTGTGGATTGACAACTCACCGCCTCGCTTGTCATTGGTCATAAATCCGCATATTTCTTGGTCGTTGGTGCAAATCCACAACTTTAGGCCATAATTCTTATTCCACCTGAATTGCAGAGGATAGCCACATATAGGGCAACAATCTTTCACCTTTTTAGGTGCTTTGAGATCCACTTTCAACTCTCCGTGCAGGGTTACATTCGGATAGTTATGTAGCTCACTCAACAACTCTTTGATAAACTCCGATGGGCGCATATCGGGCGTAACGATAAAGACTCGATTCTTTGTACGGGTCAATGCCACATAGAACAATCGGCGTTCTTCGGCATAGTTATACGAGTTGTCAAACGACACCACCAAGTTCAAAACGGGGTCGTCATCAACTTTGGACGGGAAGCCGTAGGTTTCATCTTTTGCATTGATGATAATCACATTCTCAGCAGTCAATCCTTTTGAGCTGTGGGCGGTCATGAAATTAAGTTTGGCCCTGTTGCCATACTTAACCGAATAAACTCTACCGTTTTCCTCATTATAGTTGAATTGCTCCGCCTTACACATATTGCGTGCATCAAAACCATAGCGACCAATCAGCAAAATTGATGGCACCTTTGTTTTGCCCTCGACTGCACTATACTCCAAAATCTCGCCTATGGCATTCTCAATAGCCACGCCGAGATTATAGAACAGACCGCCCTTGCGAGATTCTTCTTTTGCTCCCTTTTCATCGCCATAAGTCGAGATAATTACGGGGTTGTTTATGCGCTTGGGAGAAATCAACTCCTTCTTAATCTGTTGGGAGTTCTTTTGCACAAATGTTCCCGCAATGTCGATTATCTCTTGGGCATTGCGATATGTGCGGGTAATCTTCAATTCTTGACCATAGCCAACCTCCTCGCAGAATTTCGTAAATAGAGGAAGGATAGAGCCGCTGAACGCATAGATAGACTGCCAATCATCGCCAACAGACATAATCTTTGCTTCGCACAACTGCGACAACTCTTTGATAAGGTTGTATCTCTGTCGAGAGATGTCCTGATACTCATCCACGATAATGTATTTGTAGTCGAGCTGTTCTTTCTCTATCTGCTTTTTGCGGATTAACTCTGCCGACTCGTTAATCATATCCTCAAAGTCAATGCAGTGCTGCTCTTTGAGTGCTTGCTGATACTCCAAGTAACAAACCTCGCAGATGTCGAGGAATAGTTTGGTGCGGACATTCTTCGTGTTGCTTCTAAAATCGGCAAACTTTCCACCCTTAAAGCCTTGTGTTTTGAAGTTGCCGATAAAGGTACATATCAACTGCGTAAGACGAGTGATGTATTTGTTCTCCTCGGTATCAACAAGGCGTTTATACACCTCTGCCGTAGGTCTTTCTTTAAGTTCGTAACCGTGAGCCAAAAGCATCTCTCGAAGGTGCTCAAGCATCTCCCTACCATCTCTGTATTGCGAGAATGTGTATATAAGGTCGGTCTTGTGCTTGCGATGCAAAGAAACTTTATCATTGATGATGGATTTGTATTTGTTGAGTTGTTCTTGGGTGTATCGGCTACTGCGACCATCTTCTGTTATACCGAAATGTTCGATATAACTGACCTTATTCCCTTGCACTATACGGAAGTCTGGCGTGTAAGGTTTGTTCGCACTCAAAATGCGATACTGATACATCGGCTCGTATTCGTACTCGATTTGATTTAGGTAGAGGAAATTGGCAATCTGCACCTCCTCCATCGAACGCAATACCTCGTTGTTGAGGGTTTGAGTGCGGCGGGTACGCCTATCGACAACCTGCTGCACATAGTCTTGCAAATCACTTTTGAGCGTCGAATAATCGGCATCGGCAACAAATTGGAAATACTCGCCTAAATCCTCTCCCTCGTATGGCGCCGAGAAGTAAGAACCAAAGAATAAAATAAGTTTATCAACGAGTTGAGGATTACGCAATACCTTCGTTTTGAGGTACTCGTTGATAACATTATACATAAAGCCGTTATCCACAATCTTGCGTTGCTCCTCTTCGCCCTGTCGAAGAATAGAATAGCCGATAGAGTGGAATGTGGTAATGATACTTGGGATTTTCAGATTGTGATTGATGCGCTCTCGTAGCTCCTCAACAGCCTTGTTGGTAAATGAAATGACCAATATCTGTTCGGGCTTAACTCCTCGCTTCTCCACCAAGTATCGCACTTTTGCAGCCACCGTTGTAGTCTTGCCAGCTCCCGCTCCAGCAATGACAAGGGTGTGGTCCTCCTCCGACAATACAACCTCCCTCTGCTCATCATCGAGCAATATGGCAGGGTCGCACGCTTTGAGGATATTGTCAAGGTACTCCTTTTCTGATTTTATGTGGTTAGCAACAAATTGGTCGTTATGTTTCTTGATAGTTGCCGACTCTTGGGTTAGGTCTTGAATCTCCTCGTAATGATTTACGAAAGTCTCAATTTGTGCGAGGTCGAGATTGTTTTTGCTAACATAATCTCCCAATATATTAGCCTCAACAATGGAACAGAAGAATTTGTACTCCTCTTGGTATTCCGAGATAAAATGCTTGTAATCGCTACGGGCAATAAACGAGTCGCCGCCCAATAACTCGGTGAACTCGGCATTGAATTGTAATGCTCTTTGATATTGTGCCGGCTGTTGAGCAGTATGTTTTTGAGGCTTAATGTTGCCATCTGCCTCCTTTTTACGCTTACGGAATAGATCAAGTATGCCCATATTCTTCTGATTGCTCCACAAAGTTATAGAAATTTTCGATACGATGTTTGGCGTACAACAAAATAGTTTTCTACCAAAATTCGGAGTTTCTGTAAATTTTTACTTATCTTTGTAATGGCTTATGGCTTTTGCCGTTGAGCCATACATATTTGATTGGATATTTTTTGACGATTCTTCTGAACTCAAAAACTTGGCGGTTTTAATTTACACGGAGATCGGCAACAAAATGTCCCGTTAGGTTGTATATCCATACTACCGATTGGCTCGGTATGTGCGATATATTTCCTGCGTGGGCGTTTGTGTTGCTTATTCGTGTAATGGGCAGCCAAGGCCTTGAGTTCGGGATAAGTAAATGCAGCGCCTGCGCTTTTTTATGGACTTATCCGGAAATAAGGACCTCCTTGATAGAGAGTTAGTGGCATTCTTCGCTTCGCGGAAAGCAACGCCACACGACACGCAATTGGCACTGCAATGGGCCGAATCTATTTGCCAAACCGACAAAGTCGTCATCAGCGGCTTCCACTCCCCACTCGAAAAAGAGATTTTGAACTATCTCCTCGAGCGCCAGCATCCCGTTATTATCGCTTTGGGCAGAGCTCTATACAAACGAATCCCAGAACACTTACAATCCCATTTTGACGAAGGCAGAGTCCTTTTTGTGTCGTATAGGGGCTATACGAGACACAGCTGGAACTCCGCCCAACAACGCAACTGGGGCGCCGCCGACCTCGCCGACGAGGTCTATTTCACGCCATTCGACAACACCAGCTCCCTCAGCACCCTGCATTTCACCCTCGATAGGTATAGCGATAAGGCGGTGTATGTTTTGCGGTGATTTCAACTCTTTTCTCTTGTCATAGTTTACAAATCATCAGTCCATTACAAGCCTTTTCGTCTTGGAAAAGA
>JAGCLL010000033.1 GCA_017647025.1 Alistipes sp.
GACTTTGCGAAAGGCGAACTTGGCAAGGCTACTGAAACTTCTACCTCTGTTATTTCTTACTCGTTTGGCGAGGGTGTAGCATTGAGCACAGAGCCTACCTACTTGCACATCGCAGTTCCTGCCGGCAAGTACGACGAGTTGTATGTAACTTTGTACGACGAGGACGGTGGTGTGATGTACGCAACTGTTAAGGCTGGCGACTCAAAGCCGCTCGCAGCAGGTAAGGTGCGTGAGTTCAAGGCTAATGGCGTTGAGCAGTTGATTACCTACGCTCCAAATGCGGAGGCATTTGTTGTTGATAGCGTAGACAAGTTGTATACGCTCGCTGCTGGTGGTGTTGATAAGGATATTCTCTTTGTGAAGGATATTGATATGGCTGATGACGAGCAGGGTCGCACTTGGGTTCCTATCGAGGCTGCGAACTATACAGGCACTGTTCACGGTAACGGTTACTCAATTAAGGGTTTGACAGCACCTTTGTTTGGCACTACAAGCGCATCAATCCGTGGCTTGCACCTCAAAGATGTTACTCTCAACTCTAATGAGAATGGCGTTGTTGCAGGTTTGGTTTGTAAGGTTTTGGCAACCGACACTGTATCACCTATTGTTGAGCACTGTTCGGTTAGCGGAACTCTAACAATCGATAATAAGACACTTGCACCAACTACTGCAAATCTCTTCACGGATATTAATTATGCGGGTGTTGTAGGTTATGCTTGTGGTGCAACTATCGACCACTGCGTAAGCAATGTTAACATTACTGTTAAGCAAGTGATTTCATCTACTTGCGCAACTGAGTCGTTGCTCCATTTGGGAGGTGTGGTAGCGCTAATTGACGAGCATACCAAGGCGAGCAAAGAGGTTGTCTATACAAATGTGTCGAACTGTACAAATAACGGTACAATCTCTATGAACGACACCACATTCCCAACAGGTACTACTGGTAAGTGTTGTCCTCGTATTGCGGGAGTTGTTTCGTGCTCGGATGATAAAAATGAGGAGGCAACAATCTCGAATTGTACAAATAATGGCTCTATTACTGTAGAAAATTTGAATTCTTCGACTGAAAAGACGCAAGAGATTGCAGGTGTCTTGGCTTATGCGAATGGTATAACCGTTTCTAACTCTACCAATAATGAGAGTGCCAAGATTACTGTTTCGTGCGCAGGTAACAATATCTATGTAGGTGGCGTTGTAGCATACTGTCTGGACGGAACTTGGCAGACCTTGACTAATAACGCAGATATTGAGGTGGTTTCGGCTGCGATGACCGGCAATCTCTTTGTTTCGGGAGCAGTTGCAGTGCCAGGTATTAATGATTCAAATAAACCGAATTTTTATAATGCCGACGGCTTGGTGAATAACGGTGCTATTACAGTTAATGGCTATGGAGCAACCATCTATATCGGAGGTCTTATCTCTCGTGGTTTGCAAGGTAATATATCAAATTCTCGCAACAATGGTGCTATATCTGTAACGCCTAATGCTGGTGATATGGCTATTTATATTGACCTTGGAGGTCTTGAAGGACAAGGTCACGGTGACACTGATGCAGGAACATTATACAAGAGTGTGAACAATGCTCCGGTAACGCTTGATGTTGATGGTTGTAATAATATCAAGCGTCTTCGTGTTGCAGGTCTTTCGGCATATTGTCACCACTATGTAAACGAGTGTGAGAATACAGAGAATGGTGATATACTTATTACCGGTAGTTGTACCTTTACCTTAAATAATAATTTGAATGATAGCACAACTGACTCGGATTATAACATTGGAGGTATTGCAGGTTATAAGGCGGCGGACACAGGTGGTGTTGCAAATACAGTAAACCGAGGCGATGTGGTCTTCTCTGCTACTGTGACTTCTCCGGAGGGTGTTTCTCCTTGTATTCAGGTCGGAGGTATTGCAGGTCGTACCCACCAGCCTATTGTCGCAACCAACAACAACTATGGTAAAGTTATCGTTGATGGAGATACTTCGGCTTCAACCACTGTGTTGTGTGTTGGTGGTACTGTGGGTCTCACTCACGCAGGTACTAAGGATGGTCACACCAATGGTGGTGATATCTATGTTTCGGGTAGTCATCATCAACTCTATCTTGGCGGTTGTGTAGGTCTGAATAGTATAAATAAGAATACTGCTGGTAACTTCACAACCCTTGCAGTTATTAAGAATGCAACCAACAGCGGAAATATCTTCATAGGCTTCAAGCCGACAAAGAGTGAGAGTGGTGAAGCGAGCGTTGAGAAGGTTGCAACCTCATTTGCTAACAATGTTCGTGTTGGAGGTGTTATTGGTAATACCGATAAGTATTTCACTAACTTGAATAATAGCGGTAACATCAGAGTGCATGCTAATATGACTACTAACACCTTTATTTCAGGTGGTGTTGGTGTTGCAAATACAACGGATCTTGGAGGTGTTTGTTCGAATGTGACCAATACTGGTAATGTGTCGTTTGAGGGAGGAAACATTGCTGGTTCTATGAATATGTCAGGCTGTGTAGGCTATTTGTATGGTAATACAAAAACTAACCACACATTTACCAATAGTGGTAATATCACTTTCAACAATGCAGATACAGATACAACAAGTACGGTGTACTTAGGTGGTGTTGCAAATTACTTGCAGTGTACGGTTACAGATATAACTAATAATGGCAAAATCTCGTTACTCGGTCACACTAATGGTAGTCTTTATATTGGTGGTGTATTTTCTAACCCTAATGGTTACAACCGAACACGACTTGTAAACAATGGAGAGATATATATCAATGGACCAGTCAAGACGAATGACTGTTTTATTGGAGGTTTGAGTTATGAGTTGCAATCGGGAAATAATAAGATTTGGGACGATTGCCATAACAATGGTGATATTAATATGACTGCACTATGTACTATTAAGCGCACACTGTCAATCGGAGGTCTCATTGCTAAGTACTCTACTGCGGACCAGCATAAGATATTCAAAAACTGCAGTAATAATGGAGATATTACAAGTTACGCAAAAGTTTGTGGAATGGGATGCTATGCAGGCTTGATTGGTTACTTGGGTGCGACAACAGCGGGCATTATAATCAGTGAGAGTTTCGTAAATAACGGAAATATCACATACGCAGGTAGCACTGATGGCGCAGATGAAGTATTTGTTGGAGGTGTTGTTGGTTATGGAAACAAATTTAACAATGGCACAACATACTGGTCTGGTAATGTAGTGAATAAAGGTAAACTTACCGCTTCGGGAACTTCGAAGGGTGGTAGATATATGGTAGGCGGAATCATCGCAAATTTGAGAGGCGACCTTGGCACGAGTGCAAACCTCTACAACTACGGTGAAATCGAAGTTACCGGAAACGCTGGTGCCGGAGCAGAGCATATTGGTGGTATCGTTGGTTTGAATAATGGCTTCCCAATCCACAATGCTACTGTGGAGTGCACAATCTCGGCTATTGGTCGCAAGAGTGTCGGTATGATTGTCGGCAATGAGCGCACCGATGCAATAGTTGCTAAAAAATGTAAGATCGGCGGCGTGATTGATAAGGGTGCGGATGGTCCATATGTAGACGAATTTGGCACCGAGCATAGTTCTGGATGGCACACAGATAAGGTGACTATCTCTGCTGACAACTTCCACAACTTCATTTATAGTGCATCTGTTGATGCTTCGGTGGCAACAGCCGATGAGTGTTCATACTATGTGCGCCCAACCACTGATAAGTAATTCACGGAATGGTTTAACGATTAAATTTTTAGGAAGTTATGAAGAAAAATATAATGTTGGGCTATTCTGCTCCTGAGATTGAGATTTTCGAGGTGGCCGTTGAAGGCGGCTACGGCACAAGTGTTGCTCTTCCTGGTTTCGGCTGGGAGGAGGATACACTCGGCTAAACTATAACTCTCTTATTGCAAGGGACAACCGCAACGGTTGTCCCTTATTTTTTGCATAAAATCTTTGTCAAATTTGGTATTTGATTGTAAATCAAAATATTTTTGATATATTTGCGGGTGAATGTACACATAAGTGCATATAATCCCTCCCCCGATTTTTCGGGGGGGGGGATTTTTGGGTTTTAATTAGTTGATTATTAACGATTTAGGCGCTTTGAGAGAGAAGGAACTTTAATTGGAGAGAGGGAGGAGGATAAGGAATTTAAGGAGTATAAGGAGTTTAAGGAAAATCATTAAATTCATTAAACTCATTAAACTCCTTAAAAAACGACACTAAAAATAACACTATAAACAAACAATTTTTAACCAAATTATTAATCAAAACCAAAAAAAACACAATGAAAAATTTGACAAAAATTTTCATGGCAGTTGTGGCGGGAATGTTCGCATTCTCTTGTGTAACAGACACAACTGTGGACTCTACTCCAACTTTCGAGAATGAGGTAGGTGGAGTAAAGACCGTTCTCTCGGTTGGTATTGCTAACTCGGAGGAGTTGCGTACCCAACTTGGTGCTTGGGGCGAGAGTGGCTATCCGATGTATTGGAGCAATGGCGACCAGATTTCGGTAAATGGCGTCGCTTCGAATGCTCTCAAACTCGAAGAGGGTGAGCAGACAATAGCAGCAGAGTTTGGTTTCGGCGAGGACCTCGCTACTCCTTACTGTGTTGCTTATCCAGCAGCAACTGAGGGTCAGGTTAAGTTCGCTGCTGCACAGTCGCACGCAGGAAACACCACTTTCGGCGACAATGTTGCTGCAATGTGGGGTTACAGCGAGAATGGCGATGGCGTAGAGTTGCAGCACCTCACCGGTGTACTCAAAATCGGTGTCGTAGGTAGTGCTAAACTTGTTTACGCTCAGGTTTCAACCGCTGACCGTGCCCCTATCGCAGGTGCGTTCAACTTCGACTTCGAAAAAGGCGAACTTGGCGAGGCAACTGCAACTGCTACCGAGGTTATCTCTTACTCATTTGGCGAGGGCGAAGCGTTGAGCACAACCGAGCCAACCTACTTGCACATCGCAGTTCCTGCTGGCAAGTACGACGAGTTGTATGTAACTTTGTACGACAAGGATGGTGGCGTAATGTACGCAACCGTTAAGGCAGGCGACAAGAAGCCACTCGCAGCAGGTAAGGTGCGTGAGTTCAAGAAGGATGGCGTTGAGCAGGTTATTGTCTACACTCCTAACGACACAGCCTTTGTTATCAAGAATGTTGACGACTTGTATAACTTTGCAACAAGCGGTCTCTCGAAGGATGCTGTATTGGTTAACGATATCGACTTGACCAAGGATGCACAGAATCGTACTTGGACAACCATCTCGTCGAGTTACAAAAAGACCTTCCACGGAAATGGTTACGCAATCAACGGTTTGACAAAGCCTCTCTTCAAAGAGGTTGCAGGAGTTATTAAGGGCTTGCACCTCACAGGCGTAAATATCGTTGAGACAAACGATCCGATGGTCGGTGCGATTGTGCGTAAGGTCTATGGTGAAGCGACACAAGAGGTTGTTCCAACCATTGAGCACTGCTCGGCAAGTGGTAGCATTAAAGTGAATATTACTTCGAAGGAGATTGAAGTAAACAACTACAGAATCACCGTCGGAGGTATTGCAGGTCAGGTGTATGCGGGCGATGTTCACTCGTGTACAAACAATGTAAATATAACCATTCAGCAGGTAACCAAAACAGGCACATCGAAGCCTGCGGTAACTCCGAATATCGGTGGTATCGTAGGTTATTCGCAGAAGCTCGAAACAAGCGGAGTTACTCGTTACAATAACACAACTAACTGTGTTAACAATGGAGCAATTAAGTATGAGGATGCTTCGGGTTCGACTAAGTCGACTGCGACCATTGGCGGTATCATAGGCTACTCTTACGACTCGAACTTGGACTTCCTCTTGTCGAATTGTACTAACAATGGTCCGATTAGCTATGACTCAACTTGTAACAATCTCCGTATCGGAGGAGTTGTTGGTATGGCTACCGGAAGCAATGCGGATAAAGCACAACTTGACAATCTTACCAACAATGGAGCTATCTCTGTTGAGGGAACTATAGCAGGCTATGTATGTTGTGGCGGTGTCGGCGGTTATGTCCTTGGATCTGAGACAGGCTCTGTGAATAAACTCTATAACAACGGTAATATCTCTGTCAAGAACGGTTCTGTTACAGGAGGTTTTTACTGTGCCGGAGGAATCGGACAGTTTAAGACCGGAAAAGCAAGCTACATCTACAACCGAGGAAATATCAATGTTGATAGCGACTTCTTTTTCACCGCTACCTCTATAGCAGGTTGTATTGGACACTGCGAGAAGGGTAATACTACGCCTACCTGCCAGCATCTCTACAACTATAATCCAATCACCGTTGCAGGTTCTTCTCGTGAGGGATCTAAGGGCTTACATCGAATTGGAGGTACCGTGGGTTATTCGAATATGAATTTGAATAATGCCTACAACGAAGCAACCGGTACTATCACCGTAAGCGGTAATTTCAATACCAATGGCAATCGTCAGACCACAGCCTCCGCACGAGGTACAGACCGATTCTCGATTGGTGGTGTCGTAGCATACAAATCGAGCGTAGCGGTCAAAGATTCATCTAACAAGGCTGCAATTATCTTCTCGGGAACAGAGCAGAGTCTTCACGCCGATGGTCAATTGACACAGGTTACTATCGGTGGCGTTGTTGGTTATACATCTATAAATCCGACTGGTGTAAACAATTCGGGTGATGTTACAATGTCGGGAACAATCAATAGTGAGCTTCAAATGGGTGGTATTGTCGGATATACCTATGCCGACAACTTCACAAACAAGACCAATAGCGGAAATCTTACCATTAGCGGTACTGTTAAGGGAGGCCTCTCGTTGGGCGGATGTATCGGATATTTAAGTGATAACACTGACAGCATAACAAGTGATATGAGCGGAATTACCAACAATGGAGCTATTACTATTACCAGCACTGCTGTTATTGAAGGTCCAATTCGCTCTATTGGTGGTGTTGTCGGCCACACCTATGGTTGGACAGCCTCTGGTGGTCTTCTCCAAACTTCGACCAACAACGGAGATATCTCTGTCGGTGGAACATTTGGCAAAGATGGCGAGAGCGTAATAACATACATCGGTGGTGTTATTGGAAACAGCCAGGCGGCATCAAGCAAGAAGGGTCATAAGTTGACGAGTCTGACAAACAATGGAGATGTTACCACATCGGCATCTTTTGTCGGTGAAGGATGTCGTCTTGCGGGTGTTGCAACCATTTCGATGCAGGATCTCAATACGGCAAACAACAACGGAACTTTGACCTTTGCAGGAAGCACCAGCGCAGGCGAGGTACATATGTGTGGTGTGGCAACTAAGGTAACCGGAAATATCACAAATTGTAACAACGGCTCTGCGGAGGATAACACAAAGGGTGCTTTGATATTCGCTGAGGGTGCAACATCTTACTCAGCAGTGCGTATGGGCGGTATTACCGACGATGCGTCTGGTAATGTAACCTCAGTAACCAATTACGGAGCTATAACTTTTGCCGGAAAGAGTGGATTCACATTCTATGGTGGTGGTGTTTCGGGCTATGGTGCTTATGGTGGCAAGACTTGGACAGACTGCGTCAATCGTGGAAAGGTGAACATCGCAGGTTCTATTGGAGATGAGGCAGTTGGCAAAGCCGATACAAACGCAGACTGCTTCTTTGGAGGTATACTCTATATGGTTCGAAGTGGTGAGACCAAGTATGTTCGTTGCTGCAACCATGGAGAGATTATCTTCACCGCAAGCGTAGCTAACTGCTCACGCAGTGCAGGTGTTATTGCTCGTGTTGAGGATGCTAATGCAAATGTTACTATGGAGGATTGTGCAAACCACGGCAACATACAGTTCGATTATAATACGGCTACACGAACTGCGGGTGCTTGTATTTCGGGTGGATGTATTGCTCAGTACAACGCAGGCTCTTTGACTGTCGTAGGCACGCTCTTGAATGCTGGTAATATCTCTGCAGCCGTAGTGTACAACCAATCAACATATGGTAACCAGCTTGCGGGTGTCATTGGTAACAAGACCAAGGCTATCGTTGCTGGCGAGAACGCATTGTTGAAGAATACAGGTTCTGTTGCATATACCGGCTCATCTAAGGGTACTTTGTATATGGGAGGTATTTTCGCTCGTGTGGAAAACGGCGAGGGCCCTGCAATGCTTAATAGCGGAGATGTCACCGCTACCGGTACATACCAATCGGGCTATAACTCGTATGTTGGAGGTATTACGGGCTACATGGAAGCAGCTATCTCTAACGCAACCGTTACCGACGAGTGCTCAATCGTAGCGTGGAACTATAAGGGTGTTGGTATGATTACCGGCGTTAGCCGCACCGATACCATTAAGGCTACAAATTGTTCGGTAGCAGGTTCGATTGATAAGGGTAAGTTTGATTACTTCCCTGATGCATTTGGTGATGTCTCAGAGCGTTGGGGTTCTGATGAGGTGACTATCACTGCAGACAACTTCTTCAAGTACATCTACGGTAAAGAAGAAACAGAAGATGTTGCTGAGGGTGATGGTTGTTCGTTCTATGTAGCGCCAACTCCTGCTCAATAATTCACGGAATGGTTTAACGATTAAAAGACTTTTATGACTATGAAAAAAGATATTTTGTTGGGCTATTCTGCTCCTGAATTCGAAATCTATGATGTAGCCGTAGAGAATGGCTACGGAGGAAGCGTAGGTCTTCCTGGCTTTGGTGAGGACGAAGATTCTCTCATCTTCTAAGTCGGTCAATACACAGAAACAAGGAGCAACCTCTTTTGGGGTTGCTCTTTGTCGTTTAAGGCAATTTTCGGAGAGGTTTTTCCGCTTCAAAAAATTCCAAATCCAATGTTAAATAATTGTTAAATTTGAGAGTGAGTATTGGCGAATAGGAGAATAAAAACTATCTTTGTATCAACTGAAATAGAACAAACTTCGATATATGGAAGAGATTTACTATGTAATGGTCGCAATTCTTGCGCTCCTTGCCGTATCTGGACTCTATGTTGGTGTTACCAATGATGCGGTCAATTTTCTTAACTCGGCACTTGGTTCTAAGGCCGCTTCGTTCCGCACAATTTTGATTGTTGCCTCGGTGGGTATCCTTATTGGTGCTGTTACTTCGAGCGGTATGATGGATGTGGCTCGTCACGGTATGTTCCATCCGCAACTATTTACATTCAAGGAGGTTATGTTCCTCTATGTGGGTGTGATGTTTGCGAATGTCATCCTGCTCGATCTCTACAACTCGCTCGGCTTGCCTACCTCGACCACCGTGTCGTTGATTTTCTGCTTGTTGGGCTCGGCAGTAGCGGTTGCGCTCTTCAAAATTGGTGCTGACGATTCGATTTCGTTCTCGCAACTTGGCGACTATATCAACACCAAGAAGGCTATGGGTGTGGTTTCGGGTATCCTGCTTTCGGTAATCCTCGCATTTGTGTCGGGTACATTCGTGATGTGGATTTCACGCCTTATCTTCTCGTTCCGATATATGAAGATGTTGCGTCGTTTGGGCTCGGTGTGGTGCGGAATGTCGCTCACTTCGATTTTGTACTTCGCAGTATTCAAGGGCTTGAAGTCGCAGTTGGCAGGTACGCTCTTTGTGGAGTGGGTGAATGAGCACCTTTTGCTCACCCTCGCAGCCACTTGGGTTGTATGCTCGTTGGTGCTATTCTTCTTGCAGTTGTTCCGTGTAAATATCTTGCGTATAACCATCCTTGCAGGTACATTCTCGTTGGCGTTGGCATTTGCGGGTAACGACCTCGTGAACTTTATTGGTGTGCCTATCGCAGGCTTGGAGGCCTTCACCGTAACCAAGTCGGCAGGTGGCAATGAGGGGTTGTTGATGTCGGCATTGTCGCAACCATCGGTAGGTGGAAACAACATTATGTTCATCGTGTTGGCCGGTATCATTATGGTTGCAACGCTCTGGACCTCTCGCAAGGCTATGAATGTGTCGCAGACCGAACTCTCACTCACCTCGGCAGATGGCGGTGGCGACCAGCAGTTCTCCTCGTCAGTATTCTCTCGTGCGGTGGTGCGTGCAGCGGTGAATACCTCTCGTTTCCTCGATAAAATTATCCCTGAGAAGGTTAAAAACTTCGTCGAGAAGCGCTTCGAGTATGCCGATGTCGAGCATAGTGGTGCGCCATACGATATGATTCGTTCTACCGTAAACCTCACAACTGCGTCGTTGCTTATCGCCGTAGGAACTTCGTTGAAGTTGCCTCTTTCGACCACCTATGTCTGCTTTATGGTGGCTATGGGTTCGTCGTTGGCGGATAAGGCTTGGGGCCGTGAGAGTGCAGTATACCGTATCACGGGCGTTGTAACCGTCGTTATGGGTTGGTTCGTAACAGGCTTCGGAGGTTTCATTATCGCCTTCCTTCTTGGTTTGCTCCTTATGTGGGGTGAGGTTTGGGCTTTCGGAGCGATTACACTCCTCTGCGTATATATGTTCGTTCACTCCAACTTTATGCCAAAGAAAAAGAAGGAGGAGAAGAAAAAGAGCGATGCCGAGGTGCGCGAAAACCTTGTGGATAACACGCTGACCACTGTATCCGAAACAATTAAGGCAACAACTCGCATCTACAATCGCACCATTGTTGCCCTTATGAAGGAGAACCGTAAGGCTCTTAAAGAACTTGCAATAGAGGCCTCCGAGATGTACGAGGAGAATAGACGCCTTAAATACTCTATTGCTTCGACTCTGCGTAGCACCTATGGCTCGGATTTGAACCTCTCGCTCTACTATGTTCAAATCCTCGATTACCTCAACGAGATGACCAAGGCGTTGGTACACATCACTCGCCCATCATTTGAGCATATCGACAACAACCACATAGGTCTTACCCAGATTCAGACCGAGAACCTTATGTCTATAAATGCCGATGTAAACGAGATCTACTCACGCATTATCTATATGTTTACCTCTAACGACTTCTCGACTATCGATGAGGTGCTTGTTATGCGTGATAATCTCTTTGAGCGCCTTGCACAATCGACAAAAGCCGAACTTGGACGCATCAATGCAGGTGAGTCGAACTCTCGTTCAGGAATGCTCTTCCTTGGCATTATCTCCGAGACCAAGACTATGGTCCTTCAATCTCGTAACCTCCTCAAATCTCGTCGTTACTTCATCGAGCAGGAGGGTAAGGTTATTCGACAGTCCCGCATCTACGAGTAAAAATCGTTTTTAAGCAGCGATAGCTGCGTTAAACTTCGGTAGCCGAGTTGCTCACATACTTCTTGTATGCTGCGCACTCGGCTCCTTGTTTGCCTTGCTCTCATCTGCTTAAAAGCCGATTTTGTTGCGGGGCGATTTTCTTGTGCGCCTTGTATTTGCCACCTTAAAATCCAATTTTTAGAGTTGGCAGAGGTGTAATTTACTCCTGAATTGTGGAGAATTCCCGATAGGTATCGGAGCCCTTTTGGGGTGCCAATACAAAATAGACCTGAATACTATCTCGCAAGTGCTCGGCGAGGGCTATGGCGTCTTTTTCGTCTGATGCCATAAATGCCGTTGCCAACGCATCAGCCGTAGCGCATCGTGGGGCAATCACCGTTGCCGAGAGAATAGTTGTGGTGTGTGAACGACCTGTTTGAGGGTTGAGCGTGTGCGAAATACGCTCGCCCTGCTCGTTGTAGTAGAAACGACGATAGTTGCCCGATGTAGCGAGAGCCGAGCCGCTTATCTGCACCACCTTTTGCTGATGTGCGCCAGGAGTTTGGTTGTTGTCGAATGGAGTATCCACACCAACTCGCCAAGCGATACCTTTGGCATTTACCCCTTTGGCGCAAATCTCGCCACCGACCTCTGCGATGTAGTTTTCGCAACCTTGCGAGTCGAGCCACTCGGCAATCAAATCGACCACATAACCCTTGGCAATCGAGTTAAGGTCAATCTGCAAACGACTATCCTCTTTGATGATGCGGTTGCCTTCGAGGTGGAATTTTGAAAAGCCGACAAACTGAATGAGCGAGTCGATATTGGGTTTTGCCTCACGATTTTTGGCAGCAAAACCGTAGGCATCGACCAGAGGTTTTACGGTAATGTCGTAGCGAGGGGTAAGTGCATTAATCTTTGTTGCAACCTCTATGTTTCGTGCGATGTGAATATCAACAGAGTCGGTTTCGTTGCGGTTGATGCGACTCAGCAACGAAGTCGGGGTGAAGATAGACATCGAGGCTATCGCTTCGCTGTTTATGCGTTGCATCTCCTCGAAAATTTGCTGATTTGAGAGCGTTGTTTCGGCTACGATATGGTATGTAGTGCCGAGCATCGCCCCATCAACTGTGCGATATTGCGGTGCCTGCGCACAAGAGCCAAGCGCAAGGAGCGTCAGTATGATAATCAAAAACCTCATTTCGAGCCATATTTGCGTTCGAGTAACGCCTCCGAATCTCGTACGGCGTAGCGGTACCAATCGTAGAGTATGCGTGTGCGAACTTCGTCTGCGAGTTGCCAATCGTTGCATTCAAGGCGCATTCGCTGCGAGAGCATATAGATTAAAATTGCTGCCGAAGCCGAAACATTCAACGAATCGACCATTCCGCACATCGGAATCTGCAAAAATTCGTCTGCCTCCGCCAAAATTTCATCAGATACACCTGTCTTTTCCGTGCCGAAAACGAGCGCAAACTTACCCTTTGCAACATCGAATGTTTCGGGCGTGCAACTCTTGTGGTGAGGTGTAGTGGCGATGATGCGATAACCCTGCGCACGCAACGCCTTCACCGCATCGGCAGTCGTGGCGTGGCGATTTATATCTATCCACTTGTCAGTTCCGAGAGCGATATTGAGGGTTGGCAAAAATGGGCACAACTCCTCTACGGTGTGGATGTTCTGCACTCCAAACGCCTCGCAGTGGCGCACAATCGCACTTGCATTCTGGGCGTGAAACATATTCTCGGTCATCACCGTTATATACTCGGTACGCATATCGAGGGCTTTGGTAAGCGTGTCAATGCGACTCTCCAAAAGGAATGAGGAGAGGTAGTCGATGCGCTCACGCA
>JAGCLL010000034.1 GCA_017647025.1 Alistipes sp.
GCCGAATTTGCTGTTACTTCATTCGAGGAGAGGTTATGCGAGATAGTATAGCGACCTACCGCACCCGTAAATGATGCAGGAGCGCCAGCAGGAAACTCCTTGACCTGCACCTTCACTTCCGGTGTTTTCAATGCACGACGCACATTATAGACCTCGTGTCCGCCCCCAAAGAATGGATCAAAACCACGATTTGACTGCACAACAACCTGCGCTACGACAGTCAGTTCAGCAGGCTCGATGGTGAGCGTACCACCCTGCTGTGGGTAGAGCAGATACTCGGCAATGTTGTAGACCTCGTAGACCTTATCGTTCAAAGTCTCACGGAAAGGTCCCTGCTCAATATCCACCTGCTGACTCCAAAAGCCATTGAATGCAGGCATCTTTGAGCCCTCCGAGCCTGCGATATTTGCACGGCTATACAACTTCAATATCGCACGAATAGGCTCGCCTTTATAGACCGATTTTTTGGAGAGTACAAGGCGCAGTAATAGGTCATCTTTTTGAATTCTATTGTTCGCACGACTCTCTGTCGACTCATTTTTCTGAGCGCTCTGTTGTGTAGTTCCACCCTTGGCACCATCACGCACCTCGATTGCTGTGCGTTGAGTGGAGTAACTCTTTTTCTTCACCGAGATGGTGGCAGGCGCAATAGCAAAAGTGCCAGATTTTTGAGGCACAAGAACATAGGTAATGGCATAAGAGATGCTCTTGGTCATCTCACCATTTATAATCTGCACCGAACTACCCTGCGACACCGAAGGCCCAGCCACAACATCAAAGTTCTCGAATGCAGGTGGCACAAAGGAGTCGCTATCGGGCTTGGCGTTGAGTTCAAACTCCACACGAAAAGCCTCGCCCACCGAAACAATCATCGGAGCATTGAGCGAGAACGACACCTCCTCGGCAGCGTGCACCGAGAAGATGGCAAGAAGCGCAATGACCAGCACCGATATTTTTTTAACAAATGTTTGCATACAAAAGACAAACGCAAAAATCCTATTTTTATTTTGCCAGAGTAGGTGGTAATCAGCCACCTACTCCGTATGTTGGGCTTTTAGCCATTATTTAGCGCAGTAAAATGGCATTCGCTCCCGTTGGTCGCTGAATGGCAACGAATGACATTCGCTCGTTGCACTCGCTGAATGGCAAATGCGCCTGTTATTAAGCACTCCAAAGGAGTGCGTTGCCATTAAATGTCATTAAGGGCTAAAAGCCCGAATGCCATTAAATGCCATCTTGCTTGGCGCAGTTAACTTATCAAGCCACAACCCGAAAATTGCTTATGGGTGAAAAATCCCTCCCCTTATTCAAAATCGGAGGTGGTGAGATTATTTTTGTGCGAGATTAGGTAGCGAGTCCGCAGCATAGTAGGCCTATGTGAGGAACTCGCTATCCGACAACTCGTGCAAAAAGAACTCACCAGAACGATTTTCTTAATTAATGAGCAAACGGTGCGAAGAAGTCGTTACCCTTATCATCTACGATGATGAAGGCAGGGAAATTCTCCACATAAATCTTGCGAACAGCCTCCATACCGAGTTCTGGGAAGTCTACAACCTCAACAGACTTGATAGAGTTTTTAGCAAGGATTGCAGCAGGGCCACCGATAGAGCCGAGGTAGAAGCCACCATTTGCCTGACAAGCGTCAGTAACAGCCTTTGAACGGTTACCCTTTGCTACCATAACCATAGAGCCACCTGCCTTCTGGAAGAGGTCTACATACGAGTCCATACGACCTGCGGTAGTTGGACCAAATGAGCCAGATGCGTAGCCAGCAGGGGTCTTTGCAGGACCTGCGTAGTATACAGGGTGCTTCTTGAAGTACTCTGGCATAGGCTCGCCATTGTCGAGCATCTGCTTGATACGAGCGTGTGCAATATCGCGAGCCACGATAAGTGTTCCCTTCAAGTTAAGACGAGTCTTGATTGGATACTTTGAAAGAATCTCTCGCACCTTATCCATACCCTCATCGAGGTCAATATCTACAGCAGGAGTCATTGCAGGTGCCTCAGCAGGAAGGAAGCGTGCTGGATTCTTCTCCAACTGCTCAACGAAGATACCCTCCGGAGTAATCTTACCCTTGATATTGCGGTCTGCCGAGCAACTTACACCGATAGCAACTGGGCAAGAAGCGGCGTGGCGTGGAGCACGAATCACACGAACATCGTGTACGAGGTACTTACCACCGAACTGTGCACCGATACCCATCTCCTGGCAAATCTTGAGGATCTTCTCCTCCCACTCCAAATCACGGAAGCAACGACCTCCCTCGTTACCCGATGTTGGGAGTTCATCGAGATAACCTGCCGAAGCCTTCTTTACGGTTGCAAGACACATCTCTGCCGATGTGCCACCGATGCAGACTGCGAGGTGGTATGGAGGACAAGCCGAAGTACCGAGATCCTTGATATGCTCCTTGAAGAACTTCACGAGCGACTCCTCGTTCAACAACGCCTTGGTCTGCTGATAGAGGAATGTCTTATTTGCCGAGCCTCCACCCTTGGTGAGGAAGAGGAAGTCGTACTCCATACCTGGGTGACCTGCGTAGATGTCAATCTGTGCAGGGAGGTTAGTGCCGCTATTGTGCTCGTCGGTCATAGTGATAGGTACTACCTGCGAGTAGCGGAGGTTACGCTCCTTGTATGTTTCGTAAACACCGCGCGAGATATACTCTGCATCCTCTACGC
>JAGCLL010000003.1 GCA_017647025.1 Alistipes sp.
GTTGCTCCCTAAGTTCGAGGGCGCACTTATCGGCAAGGAGCCAGGCGATAAGGTTGCGTTCACTTTGGAGCCAAAAGACGGCTATGGCGAGTTGATTGCTGAGGCTATCGTTGAGTTGCCAAAGACAATCTTTATGATTGACGGCAAGATCGTTGAGGAGATGCTCTTCGTAGGCAATGTAGTGCCTATGAGCGACGCCGAGGGCCACCGTATGAACGGTATCATCAAGGAGGTTAAGGACGAAACTATTATGATGGACTTCAACCACCCTATGGCAGGTAAGACCTTGAACTTCGATGTTGAAGTTGTTGAGGTACGCGATGTAACTCCTGAGGATTTGGCTCCAAAGGGCGGTTGCTCGTGCGGCTGCGACCACGACCACTGTGGCGACGGCTGTGAGGGTTGCGGCGACGACCACCACTGCGGCGAGGGCGATTGCCACTGCCACTAATATCCAGAGTAACAGAAAGCGACCTTTTGGTCGCTTTCTTGGTTAAAAATTGAGAATTAAGGCTTTTTTTGGTGCTTAATTCTCAATTTTTTCATAACTTTGTGCGTTTATTACATAAACGCTCATAAAGTATGGAACAAAATATATTCAAGCGTTGGAATCGTATTGTGGGTTGGGCAGTCTTTGCCATTGCGGCATTGACCTATCTGCTCACTATCGAGCCATCGTCTTCGCTCTGGGATTGTGGCGAGTTTGTTGCCACTTCGTATAAATTGGAGGTGGGACACCCTCCTGGTGCTCCACTCTTTATGCTCTTGGCTCGCATCGCCACGATGTTTGCTCCGTCGCCCTACTATGTACCTCATATGGTAAACGGAATGAATGCGCTTGCGAGTGCATTCTGCATCTTGTTCCTATTTTGGACTATCACCCATATAGCACGCCGTCTGCTCACCCGTGAGGGCAAGCCACTCACTATGGCAAATGCCGTAGCAGTACTTGGTGCTGGTGCGGTAGGTGCATTGGCGTACACCTTTACCGACACCTTCTGGTTCTCGGCAGTAGAGGGCGAGGTCTACGCACTCTCGTCGATGTTTACAGCATTGGTTGTATGGTTGATGTTGCGTTGGGAGGAGGAGGCAGATGAGCCTCACGCTGTGCGATGGATTGTGCTTATCGCCTACCTTATGGGTTTGTCGATTGGTGTGCATATCCTCAATTTGCTCACTATTCCTGCGCTGGTATTCATCTACTATTTCCGAAAGTATCGCAACATAACCTTGAAAGGAATGGCACTTGTAACGCTCTTGGCGTGTGCCATTTTGCTCGTTTTGAACGGCATAATTATCCCCTACACCGTCTACTTGGGTGCAATGGTGGATGTACTCTTTGTGAACAAGTTAGGATTGCCCGTAAATACAGGTATTGTAGTATTTGCCTTTGCTCTCTTCGGATTGCTTGGCACAGCGATATATTGGACACATCGCAATGGTAAGCGACTGTTGAACTTGCTGGCAGTTTGTGTTACGATGATTATGCTCGGCTTCTCATCGTACGCCTCGGTAACAATTCGTGCTGCGGTAAATCCGCCAATGAACTCCAACAATCCCGACAACCCTACGGCTCTGCTCTCGATGCTCAACCGTGACCAATACGGTAATCGCCCACTCTTGTATGGTGCATCGTATGCTGCACCTGTGGAGAACTACACCGAGAAGGAGTTCTACCACTACAACGACGAAGAGAAGCAGTACGAGAAGCGTACTGCGGTAGATGATTACATCTATCCTGATAAGTTCAAGCACCTCTTCCCACGAATGTGGAACTATATGAAGAAGGAGCAGGACTACAAACCTTGGGCGGCATACCGCACCAAGATGGACTTTGTGCGTGACGAGCACGGCAATATCCTCTATGACGAAAAGGGCAAACCGCAACGCCAAGAGGTGTTGGACTTCGGTCGCAAAGTGTCGTACTACGACGGTGAGAGTCGCCACACAATCATCGAGCCTACATTCTTGGAGAATTTGAACTTCTTCTTCTCCTATCAACTCAACTATATGTATTGGCGTTACTTCCTTTGGAACTTCGTAGGTCGCCAAGACGATATACAAGCAGAAGAGGTTACCATTACCAATGGAAATTGGCTTACAGGCATCAATGCGATAGATTCGGCATATCTCGGCCCACAGACCAATCTTCCTCGTGAGATGGAGAACAACAAGGCTCGCAACACCTACTTCTTGTTGCCATTCTTGTTGGGCATTATAGGTTTGATTTACCAACTCAACCGTGATCCTCGCAACTTTACCGTTGTGATGTGGTTGTTTGTGATGATGGGTATTGCGTTGGTGGTCTATTTCAACTCATCACCGGGCGAGGTGCGTGAGCGAGATTATGTCTATGCAGGCTCGTTCTACGCCTTCTCGATGTGGATAGGTTTAGGCGTATTGGCGCTCTACGACCTCTTGACAAAGGCATTAAAGAAAAATCATATCGCTGCTGCTGCGGGGGCTACATTGATTGCTATGGCCGTGCCAACAATCCTCTGCGCACAGAACTGGGATGACCACGACCGTTCACACCGCACTATGGCTCGTGATTTGGGATACAACTACCTCTCTTCGATTGTCGAGAAGGAAGGGGTAAGCCCTATTATCGTCAATTATGGCGATAACGACACCTTCCCGTTGTGGTTCAATCAGGAGGTCGATGGCGTGCGCCCCGATGTACGCATTATGAATTCGAGTTATCTCGATGGTGAGTGGTATGTTGATGAAATGAAGTGTAAGGCAAACGATGCCGAGGGTATTCCGTTCTCGTTGCCAAGTTACAAATACACCTTTGTAAACGACTGGATACCTGTAAACTCGCAGATTGACCGTGTGGTCGATGCCAAGCAGGTTATGGAGTTTGTGCGTAGTGATGACCGCCGCACAAAGATGGACCTCGGCTATGGTGAGCCTGCGGACTATATCCCGACCAAGCGCATCGCCCTGCCAGTGGACAAGGATGCTGCTATCGCTTCGGGTATAGTGGCGGAGAAGGATAGAGATTTGATGGTCGATACCGTCTATATCAATATCAACGCCTCCTCGCTCTCTCGCTCGGAGTTGATGTTGCTCGATATGCTGACGCACTTCGATTGGAAACGCCCGATCTACTTTACGCAGGTCTATGTATTGCAGAAGTTCGGTTTGCTGGACTACTTGCAGTTCGATGGCTACGCATATCGCTTTGTGCCGATTTTAACTCCGTATAAGGATTCGTGGAGCATTGGTCGCATAGACGCAGACTACGCATACGACAAGTTGATGAATACAATGCGCTATGGCAACCTTGCCGACAAGCGTGTCTATGTCGATTACTTCACGCAGTACAACCTCTCGGTATCTCGTGCAAGAGAGGCTTTTGCTCGTGTTGCTCGTGAGTACATCAAGCGTGATGACAAGGAGAGTCTACGCCGTGCCGAGCAACTCCTCGACAGAGGCTTGGAGGTGTTGCCGATAGAGCAAATCCGCTTCACAGAGGCAAATACCTTCCCATTTATCGAGTGTTACTACGACCTCGGCTTGAACGAGAAGGGCGATGCATTGCTGTTAGCGTATGGCGACAACCTTATTGACTATATCGAGTATTACTTGCAGTTCGAGGGTGTGCAGGGCGACTTGGTCGAGGATATTATGTACGACAAGATGGACGAGTTGTCGCGCCTCTACTACCTTGCAGCCTACTACAATCGTGAGGAGGTTGTATATGGCATAAACGAATACTACCGCTCACTCGGAGCCGAGGATAAGGATCTTATTCTCACACAGCGTGAGAAGGATTCGCTCGGAATACAAGGCGCAGCGAAAGCGAAGCTTTAATTGAGAATTGAGAACCGACGCCAAACCGAGAGCAGAGGGTGCTTGCACACTTTGCCGAGGTGCGAAGGAGGAAAAGCCTGCAAAGCAGGATTAATTAAGAATTGAGAATTAAAAATTAAAAAAAAGAATATAATGACTACACCAAAACTTACACTCTACAACACGCTTACTCGTCGCAAGGAGGAGTTTAAGCCTTTGAACGAAGGTCGTGTGGGTATGTATGTCTGCGGACCTACCGTATATGGCGATCCGCATCTCGGACACACACGCCCTGCAATCACCTTCGACCTCTTGTTCCGCTACTTGAAGGCGGAGGGTTACAAGGTGCGCTATGTGCGCAACATCACCGATGTAGGTCATCTCGAACACGATGCTGACGAGGGCGAGGATAAAATCGCAAAGAAGGCTCGTTTGGAGCAGTTGGAGCCTATGGAGGTTGCCCACTACTACACCGAGCGCTACAAGAACTTTATGGCGAAGTTGGGCGTGCAAACCCCTTCTATCGAGCCTCACGCTTCGGGACACATCATCGAGCAGATAGACTTCGTGAAGCGCATCTTCGATGCAGGTTATGCCTACGAGTCGAATGGTTCAATCTACTTCGATGTCGAGAAGTACAACCACGACCACAAATATGGCATCTTGTCGGGCAGAAATCTCGACGATATTGTAACCGACACCCGTCAACTCGATGGTCAGCAGGATAAGAAGCACTCCTTCGACTTTGCATTGTGGAAGAAGGCTTCGCCAGAGCATATTATGCGTTGGCCTTCGCCTTGGAGCGATGGTTTCCCTGGCTGGCATATGGAGTGTTCGGCAATGAGTACCAAGTACCTCGGTGAGAAGTTCGATATCCACGGTGGCGGTATGGACTTGATGTTCCCACACCACGAGTGCGAGATTGCACAATCTACCGCTGCGCTCGGACACGACTCGGCTCGCTATTGGGTACACAACAATATGATTACCATCAACGGCAAGAAGATGGGTAAGTCCTACAACAACTTTATCACCCTCGAACAGATGTTCAATGGCGACCACCCTGCATTGGAGCAGGCATACTCGCCAATGACCGTTCGTTTCTTCATCTTGCAGGCGCACTACCGCTCTACGCTCGACTTCTCGAACGAGGCGTTGCAGGCAGCAGAAAAGGGACTCGACCGCTTGATGAAGGGTATCGAGGCGTTGCACAAGGCTCCTGTATCGGCAACCTCTTCGTTCAATGTCGATGAGATTGAGAGCCGTTGTGCCGAGGCTATGGCAGACGATTTGAACTCGCCAATCGTAATCTCTACGATGTTCGACTATGTTCGTCTCTTCAACCAACTCTCGGAGGGCAAGCAGACCTTGACTGCCGAGGATAAGGCAAAGGCTGAGGCAACCGTGCAGCGCTGGATATTCGACATTCTCGGTTTGGAGAACGAGAAGGCAGAGGCTACGGGTGGCAAGGATATGGTTTCGCCACTTGTAACGATGTTGCTCGATATGCGTATGCAGGCAAAGGCAGATAAAAATTGGGCATTATCTGACGAAATTCGTGATAAACTAACCGCTATCGGTATCCGAGTTAAGGATAGAAAAGACGGTTACGACTGGGAGATTGAGTAACCCAAACTAATCAAACAATAAAGGCGATAACTTTTCGAGTTATCGCCTTTATTGTTTTGGTATGTATAACTACCCTACTACTTTGCAGGTGCTGCTGTTGCTGCTGCGGCAGGCTGCTCGGTAATACCCAAAGCCTTCTTTACAAGTGGGGCAATATCTACAACCTGTGCCTCGTCCAAGTAGGCAAGAGTCTGCACCGAAGTGTCGAATACAACTACATAACCATTTGTCTTTGCCACGCTATTGATAGCATCCTGTGCCTTCTTCTGTACTGGCTCCAACAACTCAGCCTGCTTCTTCTGGAAATCCTGCTGTGCAATCTGCTGGAACTCGGCATAACGCTGCTGCAACTGCTCCAACTCCTGCTGCTTCATCTGCTTAATCGATGCAGCCATTGTAGCCTGATTCTTCTGGAAATCTGCCAACTTATTGTTGAACTCCACCTGAATCTGCTCCATCTGCTCCTGCAAATCCTTACCAAATGCTTCGAGGTTCTTCTCTGCCTCTGCAAACTCCGGCATAACAGTTACAACCTCCTGCACATTGATACGAGCGAACTTCTGTGCCGATACTGTGCCTACGCCGAGAATTGCGGCAATCAAAATAAAAAGTTTTTTCATCTTAAAAAATCTGTTTTTGAGTTATTATCTTTTGCAATTTTACTTCTTCAACACTTCAATCACCTGCGCTGTATGGTCAATCGAGGTGTTGAAATACAAAATCGAGGCATTCGATGCCTTATCCAACACAAGATCGTAACCATTTGCCTTGGCATAGAGTTCAATCGCACCAAACACCTTCTCTTGGATAGGTTTGATTAACTCCACACGCTTCTTCATAAGAGTACCCTCGTCACCAAACACCTCCTGCTGGTACTTCTGGGCCTCCTCCTCTTTCTGCAAAATCTGCTGCTCAACTGATTGACGAGCCGCAGCCGAAAGAGCACTCTTTTGCGCCATATAACTATTGTAGAGGCTCTCGATACTCTTATATTTGCTATCAACCTCCGCCTGATACGCCTTACCCAACTCATCGAGTTGAGTCATAGCCTTATTATACTCATCGAGCGACTTAAATACCTTCTCGCTATCGATTACACAATACTTCTGTGCCGATGCGATACCGAATGTTGCCAATGCAATGATTGCTGTTAAAATAATTCGTTTCATAACTTTTCTGTTTTTTATATCAAACGCAACTATCATCAAATATATTGCCAATTAACGGATTTTGTATTAGAAACTCTGTCCGATAACGAAGTGGAATTGGCTACCGCTACGCTTGGTAGAACCTGCCGGTGGATCGAAGCCCCAACCCCAATCAATACCGAGCATTCCCACAATTGGGAGGTACAATCTCACACCCAAACCTGCCGAGCGCTTAACCTTCCAAGGTGCAAACTCCTTCCACGAGTTAAATCCGTTACCCGCCTCCAAGAAGCCGAGAACATAGATTTGGGATGAAGGTTTCAGAATTACAGGGTAGCGCAACTCCATTGTGTACTTGTTGTAACCGATAGAGTAATAACTACCATATGGATCCAACGCACCATCCTCATAACCTCGCAATGAGATGATGTCTACTCCATACATCGTATAACCCGACATACCATCACCTCCGACCTGGAATCGCTCGAATGGCGAGATTTTATCCTTGTTGTAGTGTCCGAGGTAACCCATCTCCGCTTTCGCCATCAAAACGAGTTTGCTATCTGGCGTCAATGCCTGGAACCATTGCGCCTTGAACTGCCACTTATGGAATTCGCTCCAACGATAGCGATCCTGCTCGCTCATATTCGGATCGGCATAGTTCTTTCCGTCCATAGCCGAGAATGGAGGGGTGATCTGCAACGAGAGTGAGATATCCGAGCCTCGGCGTGGGTAGATTGGCTGGTCGGTCGAATTACGAGCCAATACGAGTCGTAACGAGAGCATATTTGCCACTCCGTTCGACATCACGAACGAAGAGTAGTTCTTCAAGTCGTATCGCTGGTATGCCAACTCGCCATAGAAGGTAAAGTATGGGTCTGGCCAGGTCAAACGCTTACCGAGTCCCACCGAAAGTCCATAAGAACGGAAATACGAAGTTGCCGACTGCCAGATGTAGTAGGCGTTATTCTGCTCGGAGAGGTGTCCCGAAATGGTAAATGAATTTGGCTTGCGACCTCCGAGCCAAGGGTCTTGGAACGAGAGGGCAAGAGCCTTATAGTATGTACCATTGGTCTGTCCTGAAATCGATAAACGCTGATTTTGTCCCATTGGGTATGGCTTCCAAGCGCCCTTCTTAAAGAAGTTTCGCACCGAGAGGTTGTTCAAAGTGATACCCACCGAGCCGACGAATGTTCCCGAACCCCAACCTGCGGCAACATTAAATTGGTCGGAAGCCTTCTCTTCGAGAGGCCAGTTAATATCTACCAAGTCATTCGACACTGGCTTGATGTCAGGCATCAGAGTCTCCTCGTTGAAGTGCTGCATACCAGCCAAAGTACGGATGGTCTGCATAATAAGCGCACGGTTGTAGAGTTCGCCCGGACGAGTATATATCTCACGGCGGATAACCTCGTCGTTTACACGATTATTTCCCGTAATACCCACATTGTTGATGGTAAACTGATTGCCCTCAAAAATTTTGATTTCGAGGTCGAGCGAGTCCTTTCCTATAATAATCTCGGATGGCTCAATCTGCGACATCAGATAACCATCGTTCTGGTAGAGTGAAGAGACTGACATATCATCAGGATTCTGCTCTTTGCCGATACCGAGTCGCTTGTGAATAGACTTCTTGTCGTAGATGTCACCCTTGCTTACCGAGAGCATACGATTGAGCATCTCGGTGTCGTACTTGGAGTTTCCAACCCAATTTACATTGCGGATATAGTACTTATTGCCCTCGGCGATATTCAGTTTGATACCGAGTCTATTCTCGCTGATGCGATAGACCGAATCCGAAACGATATTTGCATTTCTAAATCCCTTCGAGTTGTAGAAGTCGAGCATAAGTTCCTTATCCTCAGCATACTCTTCCTCGTTAAACTTGGTCTTTTGCCAGAAGTAAGGGCTCACCTTGTGAGTCTTCTTGAATGTGCGAGCAAGGCGCTTGGCGTCGAAGTTCTCGTTGCCCTCAAAGATTATTTCGCCAATGCGGAAACGCTGATTCTTCTTTACATCAAAAGTTACATTTACAGCCTGCTTGATTACGGTGTCGGGCTCTACCCTAACATCAATCTCGCAATCAAGGAAGCCCTTTTCAGCGAAATGCTCTTTCAGCAACTTGATATTTCTATCGATAATATGGTCGGAGAGTTCGTGACCTCGTTTGAGTTTGAGAGTCTCATCAACAAGGTCTTTCGACTTACCCTTCGAAACTCCACCTACTGCCCAGTTCATCACACGAGGACGCTCACGCAACATAACCTCCAAGTCTACACTATCGCCATCGATTGTCGCTCCAATTTGAATATCCTCAAAGTAACGCTGCGACCAAAGGCGCATCATTGCATTCTGGATAAATGAGCCGGAGAGATAGATTGAATCGCCCGGCACCAAACCCGATGAAGAACGGATGATGTCGTGGTTAATATGCTTTACACCGTGGATATTGACTCTACGAATATGGTACATTCTATTATCCGCAGCATCAAAATATGGAGCACCCTTTGGCGCAACAAACTCCTTCTGCACAGCAGTAGAGTCTGCGCCATTAGCAGGCCCATTCTGCGCCGCTGCGGTAAGAGTCAGCAGCGAGGCCACAAGAATAAATAGTATCTTGGTAAGTAATATCATCTCTAAAACCTAAACTCTCTTTGTTCTAAATTACAACACTCCGAAGCGACGATTTCTCTCGGCATATACCTCCAATGCCTTATCGAAAGCCTCCTCTCGGAATTCTGGCCACATCGTCTGCGGGAAGTACATCTCGGCATACGACGCCTGCCACAACAAAAAATTGCTCAAACGACACTCGCCACTTGTGCGGATTATAAAATCGGGGTCTGGCATATCGGCAGTATCGAGATGCGCCGAGATTATCTCGTCGTTAATATCCTCTGCCGACAACTCGCCACTCTCTACCTTCGCTGCAATAGCCCTTGTCGCACGCACCAGTTCATCACGAGATGAGTAGTCAAACGCCAATGCCAAAGTCAGTTTATCGCCTCCCGCAGTGCTCTTCTCTATATGCAGCAGTCGCTCACGCACCTCCTCCGAGAAACGATCACGACGACCAATAATGCGCACCTGCACCCCCTGCTCAACAAGTTCAGGAGTCTCTTTGGTTACGCTTGCACAGAAGAGTTGCATCAACGCATCAACCTCCTCTTGTGGTCTACCCCAATTTTCGGTAGAGAAGGCGTAGAGGGTAAGGTAACGCACACCTCGCTTACGGGCAGCCTTGATACACGCCTTGACCGACACAACGCCCTCGATGTGTCCGTCGCAACGATCCTTGCCCTGAGCCTCTGCCCAGCGACCATTACCGTCCATAATTATAGCGATATGTGCAGGAATCTTCTCCATATTATCCTATATAGGGCGCAAATATACAAACTTTAATTAAAAATTAAAAATTGAGAATTAAGAATTAGATATTATTTTGAAGTTCTCAACTCTAAACTCTCAACTCTCCGCTTATCTGATATCCACTCCCCACATCATCTTGTTTCGTAACGAATCGAAGAACGAGATATTGTGTGGCACAGCCAAACGGATATATCTTTTTGCCTTTTTGATTGTTAGAATGGTGTCGTTTGCAACCTTGAAAGTGCGATTGTCTGCCGAAATCAAAGCCTCGTTGTTGCGGGTATTAATGTGCAATTTTACCTCACTCGAATCGGGCACCACAATAGGTCGCATTGTAAGGTTGTGCGGCGCAAGCGGAGTAAGCAAAAATGAGTGGCACGCAGGAGCAAGAATAGGACCTCCTGCACTCAATGAGTAGGCAGTTGAACCTGTTGGTGTAGAGATAATTACACCATCGCTATTGTATTTCGAAACGATATTGTTATCGATACTTGCCTCAATCGAAATCATAGTCGCACCAAGACGCTGAATTGAGACCTCATTCAAGGCGTACAACTTCTTTGTTTCGCCCTCGAAGACACCCTCCACACTAATCATATCACGCTGCTCCAAATTGAGATTTGAATTGGCGATATCGGCAAACACGCTATCGATATTTTCACGAGGTGCAAGAGCCAAAAATCCGAGATGTCCACCATTGATGCCAACAACCGGAATATCCGCACCATTTAGGCGATGAACGCCTTCGAGCAGTGTTCCATCGCCACCATAGCACACCATTACCGACTCCTCGGGTTGCGTTCCAACCTCTTTATCGTAGATAAATTCAGCAGGAATTGTGCGCAAAGTAGACTCTGTAACATTCTCGGCAAACTCTTTGTTTATGGCATAAGAGAAGCCATATTGCTCTATCGCTCCAAAGATTTTATCGACATCCTCAGGGCGTGGCGAGATACCTTTTCGTGAAAAAAGTATAATTTTCATCTCTTGTTTCGGCGAAATTTATTAACTTTACAACGATTTTGGCGCAAAGTGTGCAAAATCAATGGCAAATATAGCGATTATTTATGACAAAATTGAGTGTAAATATAAATAAGATTGCGGTAATTCGCAATTCTCGTGGCGGAAATACCCCCGATGTTGTGGCAGCCGCTCTAAATATAGAGCGTTTTGGAGGTGAGGGAATTACCGTTCATCCACGCCCCGATGCTCGCCATATCCGCTACTCCGATGTGCGAGAGTTGAAAAAGGTTATCAAGACCGAACTCAACATCGAGGGCAACCCTATCGGCTCATTTGTCGATTTGGTGTTGGAGGTTGTACCCGCACAAGTAACTCTTGTACCAGATGCAGTGGATGCAATAACCTCAAATGCCGGCTGGGATACTATCGCAAATAAGGAGTTCCTGACCGACATTACAAAGCGTTTCCACGAGAAGGGTATCCGAGTGTCGATTTTTGTCGATCCGAAGCCCGAAATGGTTGCCGGTGCAGCCGCTTGTGGAGCCGACCGAATAGAACTCTACACCGAGGCGTATGCCGCTAATTATAAGGTAGATAGAGCATCTGCCATTGCTCCATATATCGCAGCAGCCGAGGAGGCTCGCAAGTACGGTTTAGGATTGAATGCCGGACACGACCTCTCGCTCGAAAATTTGGAGTACTTTGCCGAGCAAATTCCGTGGTGCGATGAGGTTTCGATTGGACACGCACTTATCAGCGATGCTCTCTACTACGGTTTGGAAAATACGGTGCAACTCTATCGTAGATGCCTTAAATAGACGAGAGACGAGAGACGAGAGAATGAAGAACCCATTAGAACTACCGATTTTTAAGCGAATTTCGCGCCTTGTCGACGAACGAGGTGTCGAGGCGTATGTCGTGGGCGGATATGTACGAGATTACTATCTGCACCGCCCTTGTACCGACATAGATGTAGTGGTTGTGGGTAGCGGTATTGAGATTGCCGAGGCGCTTGGTAAGGAATTGCGCACCAAGGTGTCGGTATTCAAGACCTTTGGTACAGCAATGCTCCACGCCGATGGCTACGAGGTAGAGTTTGTGGGCGCTCGCAAGGAGTCCTACTCGCCCGACTCTCGCAAACCCCATGTCGAAGATGGCACTATCGAAGATGACCAGCGTCGTCGCGATTTTACGATAAACGCTATGGCGTGGTCGCTCAATGGCAAAACCTTTGGTGAGTTGGTCGATCCGTTCGACGGAATGTACGACCTCGAAGATTGTATTATATGCACTCCGTGCGACCCCGATATAACATTTTCGGACGACCCGTTGCGTATGATGCGTGGCATCCGCTTCGCTTCGCAACTCGGCTTCGAGTTGGAAGACGAAACCTTCGAGGCGATGAAACGCAATCGTGAGCGTATCAAGATTGTATCGCAAGAGCGCATCATTACCGAACTAAATAAAATTGTCGCATCGCCCGTACCTTCGATTGGCTTTGAGTTGCTCGAACTGACAGGCTTGTTGGAGATTATTTTCCCTGAACTGCACGCCCTCTGCGGTGTGGAGCGCAGAGGTAACCACGCCCATAAGGACAACTTCAAACATACGCTCAAAGTGCTTGATAATGTGGCTCGTAAGAGCGACGACTTGTGGCTGCGCTGGGCGGCAATTATGCACGATATAGCCAAGCCGAAATGCAAGTCGTACGACCCTCGCATTGGTTGGTCGTTCCACGGCCACGAGGTGCTTGGCTCGAAGATGGTGCAACCTATATTCCGACGCTTGAAATTGCCGTTGGGAGAGTCGATGAAGTTTGTTCAGAAACTCGTTTTCCTCCATTTGCGCCCTATAATTTTGGCGGAGGATGTTGTTACCGACTCGGCA
>JAGCLL010000035.1 GCA_017647025.1 Alistipes sp.
AGGCATTGGACTACTCGGCAATAACGGTGGATGTGCTCAAACAGCAGGGAGTGGATATTATCAAAGTGGCAAACGATATTATCGCTTTTGCCAAGCGTAATACAGTATCGGTCGGTAAGCAATGCAAACCCTTTCTTGTCGGACAGAACATTCAGTTCGATATCGGCTTCTTGCAGCAGATGATGAACTACACAGGGCTTATGGAAGAGTTTGAGAAGACCTTTGCCGGAACAAAGGACTACTACGGACACTTCCAGCCTCACTACATCGATACGATTCTCATAGGTCGCTTGGCTTTTGCAGCCGACAAGGAGGTAACATCGTACAAGTTGGAGATTGTAGCCTCGCAATTAGGTGTAGACCTCGATGATGCTCACGATGCGGCGGCCGATGTAACTGCAACACTCGATGTGCTTGGCGTCTACACCTCACGCCTAAGAAACAACGAAGGAGCGACGATGCCAACTGGGCAACGAGACAAAACACGAAAACACTTCAAGATATGACACAGAAAAACAGACTCCCAGAAGAAGTGCCCGAGACCATCACATTCCGCACCGCAGACCGAATGATGTACGGTGCTTTGGGATATGATGGCAATGAACTGATGGCTGTGATTTCGGGCTACGACCTCGAAATCAAGTTTAATATGCGACTCATCAACTCGCTGGCTGATGCCGAGGCGTGTGCCAACGCCCTTGCCGATGTCTTCTACGAGGCACTGATGGATCAATTAATTCGAGAAAATAAACCATTTGCTAAACCTCCCGAAGCAAAAACATCTACTCTTAAATAAAAGAGAAAGAATATGTCGGAAAAGACCAATAATATACAAAATAATCCGGAGGAGACGCAGTTGACTGAACTCGAGGAGAAGTTCTGCGACCTCTATGTGAATGGCGGCGTAGGCTTCGCTGGCCACTTAGGTAAGTGTTATACAGAGGTATTTGGTGAGGGTGCGTCAAAGCGCCCTGGTGTATCGGCAAACTACCTGATACAAAAGCCTCACATATATGCGTACATCAAAACTCTTCTCTCGTCAGAACGCTTCGAGATGGAGACTATGGCAGTAAAGCTTCAAGTAACCGAAACCCTCAAAGCTGTAATGGATGAGACAGCGACAACGGATTACACAGACCGCTTTGGCGTGCCACTTTCGCCGGCTCCGCTCCGTGCCGTTTCGGTCAATGCAGCAAAGGCTCTGATGGATATTTTCCCCATCAAGCATAAGGAGGAGAATAGACTGCGTATCGAGGGTGCTGACGGCAATGTGATATTCAATGTGATTGTCCCGACTAACCCTCCGAAAGATGAGCAAAAAGAGGAAGAGTAAAAGCAAGGTAACCCGAAAGGATATTGCGTGGTGGACCTACTTCGTGATAATGATAGCACTTGTCATCTTCGGGTTCTGGAACAGCGAGGGAGCAGAAGCCCTGCTCCGAGCAATTAGAGAAGCATTTTCACTACTAATGGAATAGACTATGGAACAACTCAAAGAATTTGTACTGAAGCACTTTAAGGTCATTACCGTAGTGCTCACTTTCGTACTTACGATGTACATTCAGCACCTGAACAACACCCGTGAGGTGAAGGAACTCAACGAGCGATGTGAGATTCTGGACGCAAAGATTGCAGACCAGTATGAACGCATTGATGCCATCAAACTCGACAAGGCGGTGTTTGAGGCAACAATCTCGCAGTTTGCATCAATTCAGAACGACCTGCACGAGATTCGTGAAGACCTTCGTGCGCTCTTGGAACATAACGCCGTATGTGGTAAATAGCAATGATTCAGAACGCCCAT
>JAGCLL010000036.1 GCA_017647025.1 Alistipes sp.
ACGCATTAAAATAGTATTATATAACTATGGGTAAAAATAAAAAAGCACCAGAAATCAACGCCTCATCGCAAGCGGATATCGCATTTACCGTGCTTATCTTCTTCCTTGTGGTTTCCACAATGGATATCGATACCGGTTTGGTGCGTATGTTGCCTCCAATGGCAGATCCGAATGTGAAACAGGAGGATATCAAGGTGAAGGAGCGAAACCTTCTCTTGGTGTTCGTTTCCGGTTCGGGTAACATTATGGCTGGCGGTAAGGTAATCTCTTTGAATGCCTTGAAGGATAAGGCAAAGGAGTTTATCCTCAATCCGCTCGATGATAAGGATCTTCCAGAGAAGAAGGTTACCGACATCGAGATGCCAGATGGCTCGAAGTGGGCATATCCTGTGAGCGAGGGTGTGATTTCGTTGCAGAACACTCGTGATACAAGTTATCAGCGCTATATTGAGGTGCAGAACGAACTTACTCGTGCCTTCAACGAGGTGCGTGATGAGGTTGCAATGAGCAAGTTTGGAAAGAAGTTCGCAGACCTCGACGAGGCAGAGCGTAAAGTAATAACCAAGGCGATTCCAATGAAGATTTCGGAGGCAGAGCCACGAAAAATGGCAAAGTAATATGGCAGTAATGAAGAAAAAGGGCGAGCGCGAAGTGCCTGCGATGTCAACCACATCGCTGCCCGATGTTGTGTATATTATCTTGTTCTTCTTTATGCTCTCGACTTCGATGCGTGACCAGGAGTTGCTCGTGACTTACAAGTTGCCTGAGGCCACTGAGGTTCAGAAACTCGAAAAGAAGAACTTGGTGTCGTATATCCATGTAGGTGTTCCATCTTTGAGTATGCAAGCAAAGTTCGGTACAGCACCTCGTATCCAGTTGAACGACTCATACAAGACAACAAAGGACATCTTGGACTTTATTGCAGGTGAGCGTGATAACTTGAACGAGTCGGACCGAGCATCGATGACTGTATGTTTGAAGGCGGACGAGAATACAAAGATGGGAGTTGTAGCGGATGTTAAGCAGGAGCTTCGCCGTGCCAACGCCTTGAAGTTGTCCTATGCATCATCAAAGGTGTTGAAATACTAATCAATACCTTTTATAAATAAAGAGCGCAACCTCGATGATGGTTGCGCTCTTTGTGTTTGTATATTCCCCTCCATTCCAATAATCTTTAAGTGGGTTGAACGGTCGCCGCAGGTTTGAGCAGAGCAAGATGAAGGAGCGGAGGCGAGCAACGAAGTTGCAAGCATTGGGCGGATAGACGAAAAGGAAATACATTTACTTTTGGGCTATCGGCACAAGGCTGATAATTGCATAGCAATTCGCCTACGCTCATACATCGCAGACAACTCTGCCACACCGCCACCGACTGACCGACCTCGGCTCCGAGGTCAAAGGCCGCTAACCCAACAACACAAAAAAAAAGAGAAGTCCTCTCGAACTTCTCCTCTCGTACCCAGAGCCGTTGCCTTGGGATGGTTACATATATGGGCACAAACGGACTAACTGCGTGAGAATGAGGGGTTCTGTGTGATAATCATCAGTAGGAAATAACAAGAAAAAAGGAATAACCATATGGTTATTCCTTTTAACATATTTCGCCGTCACTCTCAGGATCTACGCCAAGCGGTGATATCAAAAAACTTGTCGGTGTCATATAGTCTTGAAACACCGTAATAAATCTCAACACCTTTATCCTCTAACGATTTGCAGATTGATAATTGCTCTTCAACAGGCAAATCA
>JAGCLL010000037.1 GCA_017647025.1 Alistipes sp.
GGCTGTTCAGATTGCCTATGACGACAAGAGTGAAAAGCACACCAGCAACAGTTTGTTAGGTCACTTCAAGAAGGCCGGCACTACCCCAAAACGCAAGATGGCTGAATTCAAGGGTATGCCAGAGTTGAACCTTGGTGATGTTATTACAGTAGACTTGTTCTCTGAGGAGGATTGGGTTGATGTAACAGGCATCTCGAAGGGTAAGGGCTTTCAGGGTGTAGTTAAGCGTCACGGCTTTGCCGGAGTAGGTGGTCAGACCCACGGTCAGCACAACCGCCAGCGTAAGCCAGGTTCGCTCGGTGCATCATCGTATCCATCGCGTGTGTTCAAGGGTAAGCGTTTGCCAGGACAGACAGGTGGTGAGCAGGTTAAGGTTCTTAACCTCAAAGTATTAAAGGTTATTCCTGAGAACAACCTCATCCTTGTGAAGGGTTCGATTCCAGGAGCAAAGGGTTCTTATTTAACAATTGAGAAGTAGTATGGAATTAGCAGTATTGAACGCACAAGGACAGGAGACAGGTCGTAAGGTAGTCCTTTCAGACGCAGTTTTCGGCGTGGAGGCTAATGACCACGCTATCTACCTCGATGTGAAGCAGTATTTGGCTGACCAGCGTCAGGGTACTCACAAGGCGAAGCAGCGCAACGAAGTTGCAGGCTCAACTCGCAAGTTAAAGAGACAGAAGGGTACAGGTGGTGCTCGTTGCGGTAGCATCAAGTCGCCATTGTTCCCAGGAGGTGGCCGTATTTTCGGTCCAGTACCTCGTGATTACAGCTTCAAACTCAACAAGAAGTTGAAGCGATTGGCTCGTCGTAGCGCACTCACTTACAAGGCACAGGCTAACGCAATTACCGTAGTAGAGAACCTCGCATTCGAGGCTCCAAAGACAAAGGCAGTTGTAGCATTGGCAGAGGCTTTGAAGGTATCAGACAAGAAGGTGTTGGTTGTTTTGCCGGAGACAAATGTAAACTTGCAACTTTCTTGCCGTAACCTCCCTTATGTTAAGACCGTTTTGGCGTCGTCGTTGAACACCTACGAGGTGATGAACGCATCGGCACTCGTAATGGTTGAGGGCGCAGAGAATGTATTGAATGTAATGTTAGCTTAAAAAACGAGAAGAAAATGAATGTAATTATTAAGCCGGTTTTGACCGAGAAGATGACGATTCAAGGCGAGAAATTGAATCGCTACGGTTTCATCGTTGATGTTCGTGCTAACAAATTGCAGATTCGCAACGCCGTAGAGCAGATGTATAATGTAGTTGTTACAGATGTTAACACAATCAACTGCATGGGTAAGTTGAAGAGCCGCTACACAAAGGCAGGACTCTTGGAGGGCCGTGCAAACAACTACAAGAAGGCTATTGTAACCTTGAAAGAGGGTGATAAGATTGATTTTTACAGTAATATCTAAGAGAGATGGCAGTAAGAAAGTTTAAGCCGGTAACTCCCGGTACAAGACATAAGATCATCGGTACATTCGATGAGATCACGACTAACAAGCCAGAGAAGTCTTTGCTTTGCGCAAAGAAGAGCACTGGTGGTCGTAACAATTCTGGTAAGATGACCGTTCGCTACATTGGTGGTGGTCACAAGCAGATGTATCGTCTCGTTGACTTCAAGCGTGCCAAGGACGGTATCGCAGCAACTGTAAAGACAATCGAGTATGACCCAAATCGTACAGCGCGTATCGCATTGGTGGTATATGCTGACGGTGAGAAGAGTTATATTCTTGCTCCAAACGGTCTGCAAGTTGGCCAGACAGTAATCAGCGGTTCGGGTGTAGCACCTGAGTTGGGTAACACACTCCCATTGTCGGAGATTCCACTCGGAACACTCGTACACAACATTGAACTCTACCCAGGCCAGGGCGCGCAGATGGCTCGTTCGGCTGGTTCGTATGCTCAACTTTTGGCTCGTGAGGGCAAGTTTGCCATCATCAAGTTGCCATCAGGAGAGACTCGTATGGTACTCGTAACATGTCGTGCAACAGTAGGTGTAGTATCGAATGTTGACCACAACCTCGAATCGTCAGGTAAGGCGGGTCGTAAGCGTTGGCTCGGTCGTCGTCCTCACAACCGTGGTGTTGTAATGAACCCGGTAGATCACCCAATGGGTGGTGGTGAAGGCCGTCAGTCAGGAGGTCACCCTCGTTCACGTAAGGGCTTGCTCGCTAAGGGCTATAAGACTCGTAGTCCAAAGAAGGCATCGTCTAAGTTTATCATTTCAAAGCGTAAGAAATAATTAAATAAGAGTACATATGAGCCGTTCATTAAAAAAGGGACCATTCATTGACCCAAAGCTTGAGGCTAAGGTAGTAGCACAAGCCGAAGGCAACAAGTCGTCTGTAATTAAGACTTGGTCACGAGCAAGTATGATTTCGCCTGACTTCGTAGGTCAGACAATCGCTGTACACAACGGAAACAAGTTTATTCCAGTTTATGTAACTGAGAATATGGTAGGTCACAAACTCGGTGAGTTCGCACCTACTCGTACATTCCGTGGTCACGGAGGAAACAAGAAAAAGTAAAGGTAGATAACAATGGGTTCAAGAAAAGCAATAAGAGCCGAGAAATTAAAGGCTGAGAAGAAGCAGAAAGCTATCGCGATTATGCGCGATTGCCCAACCTCTCCACGCAAGATGCGTTTGGTGGCAGACATCATTCGTGGCGTAGAAATCAATAAGGCATTGGGTATCCTTCGTTACTCGAAGAAGGAGGCATCGATTAGAATGGAGAAGCTCCTTAAATCCGCTATCGCTAACTGGGAGGCAAAGAACGAGAACGAGCGTCTCGAAGATACAAAACTTTGCGTTAAGGAGGTGATGGTAGACGGAGGTAGAATGTTGAAGCGTATTCAGGCTGCACCACAGGGTCGTGCACACCGTATCCGCAAGCGTTCGAACCATGTAACTATCGTAGTTGATAAAATGGTAACCGAAGAAAACAAGTAAAAGAGATGGGACAGAAAGTAAATCCAATAGCAAACCGTCTTGGTATCATCAAGGGCTGGGATTCGAACTGGTTCGGTGGTAAGGACTTCTCGGAGAAGTTGGTAGAAGACGCAAAGATTCGTAAGTACTTGAATGTTCGTCTCGCAAAGGCTAGCATTTCAAAGATTATCATTGAGCGTACATTGAAGCTCGTAACTGTAACTATTTCGACCGCACGCCCAGGTATGATTATCGGTAAGGGTGGTGCCGAGGTTGATAAGTTGAAGGAGGAGTTGAAGAAGCTCACAGGCAAGGAGGTACAGATTAACATTTTCGAGGTAAAGCATCCTGAGGTAGACGCAACAATCGTTGCACAGACTATCGCACGCCAACTCGAAGGTCGTGTATCTTACCGCCGTGCAATCAAGACAGCAATCGCATCGACAATGCGTGCAGGTGCAGAGGGTATCAAGGTTCAGATTTCAGGTCGTGTAGGCGGTGCCGAGATGGCTCGTTCGGAGACCATAAAGGATGGCCGTATTCCATTGCACACCTTCCGTGCAGATGTAGATTACTGCTTGGCAGTAGCAATCACCAAGGTAGGTACCCTCGGTATCAAGACTTGGATTTGCCACGGCACAGTATATGGCAAGCGTGACTTGTTCGAGATTGCTGGTGCATCACAGCAGCAGCGTCCTCAGCAGGGCGGCAACCGCAAGGGTGGCGCACCACGCAGAAATCGCAAAAATAACAAATAGTAAGTAGTACCTTTTAAAAGCAAAACAATTATGTTACAGCCAAAGAAGACCAAATTTAGAAGAATGCAAAAGGGTCGTATGAAGGGTGTTGCTCAGAGAGGTAACCAACTTGCATACGAATCGTTCGGCATCAAGGCACTCGAAAGTTCTTGGATTACCGGCCGTCAGATTGAGGCCGCTCGTCAGGCGATCACCCGTTATATGAAGCGTGAGGGACAGATCTGGATTCGAATCTTCCCTGATAAGCCAATCACCAAGAA
>JAGCLL010000038.1 GCA_017647025.1 Alistipes sp.
CACCTCCCGTCGGTTACAGAACATTTTAGATTAGAAAGGGTTATATGCGGCGGCGTGGACGCTCCTCAGCCTGTTCCTCATCATCACTCTCTGACTCCGTCTCCTCTTCAGGCTTGGGACCCTCGATCTCGTGCTCAATCATATCGAGCAGCTCTCGGTTAGAGGTAGAGCGGGTAATGCGGATAGGCAGACGCTCCTGGTCGATGTAGCCTCGAATCATTGCACGGAGCTCCTGACCCTCCTCAGTCTTATCACCAAGACCCTCGGCCTGCAACTCTTCGTAGCGTTCAAAGAGGTCGTCGAGCGAGAGCGGTCCTGAGCCATTCTGCTCATTCTCCTTGTTGTCCTTTGAGCGGCGGTCGAACGAGAACTCTGAGGTGTCATCCTTAGGCAACTCTGCAGCGAGGGTTGCGATGACCTCCTTCATTTCATCGCTCTCCATAAGGTTCATACCATAGAGCGTGTCGCTCTGCTTGAGGAACTCTACGGTAGCACCGAGGTGATAGCGTGTGTAGCGGTAGATAACTTCGGGAATACGAGGTGCTGCAAGCAGTGCAGTAAGCTCCTCACGGCTGAGAGGCAATGCGTCCGATTCATTGTCAATAGAGATGATATACTCGGTCTTGGCACCGTTCTTACGCTTCTCAATCTCCACAGGATATGCCTCACGCACCGATGAGATAGGACAAGGATAGCTCGGATTCTTCTGCAACTTCTTCGACCAGAGCTTGAACTTACGCTCGTCGAGTTCCTTGAACTGTGCGTGCGAAAGCGTCATCATCTGAAGACCCTTGCCACGCTCGCTAAGGTCATAGATGTACATACAGTGGCCATAGCCATACTTCAATCCACCACCAAATGAGCCTCCGTCAATCTTCTCAGCGAGTTTCTCATCACCCATCTCCTTCGCTGCGGCAACGGCCAACTTACGGTAGGTCTCGATAGGATCTACGCTGTAACCGGCATCCGTAGCACGAGTGACGGTAACATACATCTTCGAAGCCTTAGCACCATTGCCAGGTTTCTCCAACTCGAGCAATAACTGATGTACGGGGAACTCATAGCCCGGGCGTGATGGTGTGCCATCCTGATTAGGGGCGATAGGCAGAATACGCAGACGGTAAACGCCAAATTTGTCCATACGGAAGAACTCCGTGCGGGCAAAGCTCCGATTCTCCTCTTGTGCGCGTAGTTGCGCATCTTCATACGACTCCTGACTCTTCAGGAACATCTCCTCAATGGACATCGATTCCATGCCATTGTTTTTTTCCAAATCTTCTTGCATCTGAAAACTGTTTTATGGATTAAAAAATGCCCGAAGACGATGCACCTTACGGCACACCGTGAATCTGGAAACAGACGGACGGGTTCGGTTTCACCATCCGTTATCAACTGAAAATATTGGGAGAAAAGTCTCGCTGACTGTATCCTAAAAAGAGTGGATACTCATTTGACAAATAGAAGGACCTTGAGCGGTCGGAGTACAAAGGTATGTATAATTTACTGAACGACAATAGCTTTATATGAATGTTTTACATATTATTGTTAGTCAGTGCTTTGCGCTCTGGTTTTAATTACATTATTAACTTCTTCAAGTGTCATATCCTCATCAATAGCTTGCTTCTTGATACGACGCTTCAGGGTCATATGATTCTTGCGGATATACTCCTGAGTCTTATGCCGCTGGACACTATCATAGTATTTTTGACGCTTCGGTGTCAGCACCTTGCCACGCAGACAGTAGCATCCCTTCTCCTTGTACTCATTGAGGTATCGCTGGAACTTCGGCTTCTTATACGAAGTATCCTTTGAAGCTTTGGCAACATAGTCGATAACCCACCATTCAGGCTCGAAGGGTACTTGCATACTGCAAAGTTGTTTGAGAATGCCATAGACTATGGGCATCTCATAGCGAAGCATAAAGCCGATGCGTGTCTCATCGAAGGGGAAACGCCTAAGCGTCCCCTTCGGTCTTCCTCTTCCTCGATCTGTTATCTTTACTCTCTTGGTGCGGCGTCTCTTCCGCTTCGTCTTTTTCTCTTCCATCGTGGGTGCTCTTTACTGGTTCTACATGTTGTGGGATACGCCTTTCGGCAATACGCCTGCGACTCTCGATGTCGCCCATTACATTGATTCTCTTTTTCATTAGACAAAGTATGTGAAGTTTAACTGACAGTTTACATTGTAGAAGCCTCGCTCGTAGAGTTGCAACTTACGCTGACCGCCATAGATGGTAAACGAGGAGCCTCGGTTGTACTTATGGTCATCGTTCCAGTTGGCTGCCGTGCAGCGTACACTGTACTTCGGAGGCTGAATCTTGTTAGGTATCATTGCTATGACACCTCCCCAGTTACTACCATCACGCTTGGCAGTGTTAATCTCGCCTTGGATAGATACGATGCTGCCTATCTGACGCACAAAGAGGTTGCGGGTGTCGGTTCCCTGACCGCTGTTCTCCATCTGCATCCAGCCTGTATCGATGAGCAGCGGCTGGTACTCCTCGGCAAAGGCCGCACCCAATGTGCGACATACCTGACGCTGTGCTTCTGGGCTACCCAACACAAGGTCTGTGAGTTTGGCATCCTTACGCAGGTAATCCTTGACAATCTCATCTTTGGAGAGCAGATTAAGCTTCTCACGCAGGATAGCCTGTGCCTGAGCAGAACTCTTGCCTTGAGCCACCAAGTAGTTGATGTAGTCCTGGAAGAGGTTCTCCATACGGGCAAAGCGGCCATCAGCACCAGTGCGGGTATATAGCTCCAAGTTCTTGGCTATGGTTGCGAGCTCGGTTGAATTATAGCCATCAAGCAACCAGTTGGCCTTCTTCTTAAGCTCCTTGACTATGGCAGAG
>JAGCLL010000039.1 GCA_017647025.1 Alistipes sp.
ACATACTATCTTCAGGGGCGAATCTACCAAAATCAAGGTAATGACACACAGGCAATGATTGCCTATGCACAAGCCAAAGAACTTTTGGGTGGAATAGATAATCACTATTTGTCTGGTCAATTGCACACAGAAATAGGTAATATCTATCGTAGTAACTATGACTACGCAAAGAGTTTGGAGGCGTATCAAACAGCATACGACCACTATATGGCTGTAGGCTTGGAATCATACGCCGCCTATGCCCTATTGGATATAGGTCTTTCATATTGGAACTTGGAGGACAACGCAAAGGGCATCGAGTATATCAATGAGGCTTTGCAAATGGCTCTCAAACTACAAGATGAATACCTCGAAATGGTATGCTATCAGAATATTGTCTTCTTGTGCGATGATATTGATGCGGTTGGAAGGTGTGGAAGTATTGTAGAGGCTTTGGTTAATCGCTACAACATCGAGAAGTTTGGCTCTGGCTCGTTAATATCCATTGCAAGTTACTATGCAGAGGTCAAGGATTATAGTAGAATGGAGGAGTTTATCGGTCGTGCGTGGAGCAATGCCACCAATGCCAAGGACTCAATAAATGTATATCTCACTCAAGCCGATATATTGAAGCGTGTCGGCAAAGCAGATGAGGCATTGCGATACTTTGAGGCGGGTGTGAAACTTCAAAACAAAGAGGTACGCAGTTCGCTCAAACAACCTATCGAGACAACTCAAAAGGAGTATTTTCAGCAGCAAGCCGAGTACAATGCCTATCGCTTAAAGAAGGATAGAGAACTCTACATAACATTAGGCATAATAGCATTGTTGGCACTGATTGTGGTAGCAATGTATATTCGCCATCGTATGCTAACCAAAGATTTGGAGATTAGCAAGTATATGGTGCTATCTTCGGAGTTGCAGTCGGCAATTCGAGATAAGGAGGATAAACTATCTGCCATTTCGGAGCATATATCCTCGCAGGAGGAGGCACACAACTCTATGGTTAGCGATATGCACCGCCAGATTGCCGAACTCTTCGAGAAGCAGTATGAGTTATTGGATAAGTTGAGCAACACTTACTATGAGACGCAGGGTGTTAGCAAGGAGAAGGAGAACATCTTTAAGCAGGTGAAGTCGGAGATAGATAAGTTCGCCACAGATAAGAGGGCAGTTGCCCAACTCGAAAAGATTGTGAATACATATAAGCGTAATGTAATCGGTTTAGTGCGTTCTGAGATACCTAATATTTCGGAGCGAGATATCACCCTACTCTGCTACATCTATGCTGGCTTCTCGGCAAAGAGTATTAGCATATTTATTGGCGAGACAACAAGTAATATTCTAACAAGAAAATCGCGTTTACGCTCAAAGATTGCCAAGTTAGATAGTGCAAATGCAAGGGTTATCCTTGAGGAGATGCCATAAGAGGCTGTTTCCATATTACAAAGCATATATATAGGTCGAGCGTATATCGCATAAAATCAGTTAGTTACAATAAGGTGTAAGAAATCGAAATCTTACACCTTATTTATTTTATTGATTTACAGCAACTTAACCCTGTGGCTTGTTATATAGATAACCGTGCGTATATAGTAGTTTTCGTGATTTTCTGCCATATCTTTGCCGTAGCAAGTCACGATAATTCACAACCTAAAAAATAACAAACTATGAAAAAACTATTTTCACTTTTTGTGATGTTCGTCATTGGTATGATGAATATCTTTGCACAGGGCATAGAGCAATTACCTCTCGACCCTGCCGTTCGCATTGGCGTATTGGATAATGGTATGACCTATTATATCCGCCACAACGAGAAGCCAAAGGGTCAGGCGAGTTTCTATATCTATCACGATGTAGGTGCTGTGCAGGAGGATGACGACCAGCAGGGCTTGGCTCACTTCCTTGAGCATATGGCGTTCAACGGTACGAAGAACCTGCCTGATAAGGCGATGATAGAGCGTTTGGAGGCTGCGGGCGTTCAGTTCGGTCTAAACCTCAATGCTGCGACATCGTGGGACTACACAAAATATGAGATTAAGGATTTGCCCGTGACTGCAGAGAATGTCGATTTGGCACTCCTCATTCTTCACGACTGGTCGCAGTTTATCGCACTTGAGCCCGCAGAGATTGATTCGGAGCGTGGCGTTATTATGGAGGAACTTCGCACCCGTGATGGTGCTATGCTTCGTGCTCAAAACGATATGCTCCAAAATCTATTCAAGGGTACTATCTATGAGCGTCGCAACCTTATTGGCTATCTCGATGGCTTGCAGTCGTTCGACCACACAGCGTTGGAGGCATTCTACAAGAAGTGGTATCGTCCCGAGTATCAGGCTATCGTCATTGTTGGCGATGTTAATGTAGATGAGGTAGAGTCGAAGATTAAGACTCTTATGGCAGATATCCCTGCATCTGCGGCTGATGCAGCACAAAAGGAGGTTATCACTGTTCCCGCAACAGAGGAACCAATCATCTCTATCTTCGCTGACCCAGAGATGACCCGTTCGGGTGTAATGATGTTTGCTCGCCGTGATACACTACCCAAGGAGTATAAAAACACTATCGTTGGTTACTCGTATGACCTTATCAAGACCTTTGCAAGCGTGATGATGAATGCTCGTTTCGAGGAGATTGCACAGACTGCTGATGCAACAATTCTCGGTGGCGGTATGAGCGAGGGAGGCATAGGTATCTGCCCTACAATGGAGTCTACAACATTTTCGGTAACTGCACACGATGGTCGCATTGATGATGCTTTCCGCACTATGTACACCGAGATGGAGCGTATGCGTCGCTATGGCTTTACTGCTGGCGAGTTCGAGCGTGCAAAGCAGGAGATTCTTCGCTGGGCAGAGCGTAGTTATGCTAATCGCAACGATGTGAGCAATGAGGCGTATGTAGAGCGTTGTATCGCACACTTCGCAAATGGCGATTCGATGATGGATGCCGAGACAGAGTGGCAGTTGGCACAGATGTTTATCAACTCACTAACCGTAGAGCAGGTTAATCAGGCATACGCCGAGATGGCAAAGCCTAACGAGAACCTTGTGATTCTTGCTCGCTCACCTAAAAAGGATGGAATTGACATCCCTACCGAGGAGGAGTTGTTGGCAATCATCGCCGAGGTGGAGTCATCAGAGATTGAGTCATACAACGACAACACCGTTATCGAACCACTTATTGACCCAACGACAAAACTTAATGGTTCAAAGGTTAAGGCTACATCTTATAACGAGTCATTAGGCTTTACCGAGTGGACATTGAAGAATGGTATTAAAGTGGTAGTTCGCCCATCAACTCTAAAGGCGGATGAGGTGGTTATCAACGCTGTGTCAAAGGGTGGTTGCTCTATGCTCAACGATGATGAGTATTACCACGGTCAGTTTCTCGGTATGGTGATGAGTCAGTCGGGAGTGGGTAAGTTCTCTGCTACGGAGTTAAACAAGCAGTTGGTTGGTAAGTCTGCTTGGGCATCCACCGCTGTTGCTGCATACGAACACGCAATAAATGCAGGTGGCTCGCCCAAGGATATCGAGACGATACTTCAACTTGTATATCTCAACTTCACT
>JAGCLL010000040.1 GCA_017647025.1 Alistipes sp.
CGGTACAGGGATAAGTTTGCAGATTCCATAAGCCGAGTTCTGTTTTAGTCCATCATTTATCTACGATGACAATCACTTGCCACCTCCAGCGGTTTACCCCTCGGCATTGGGCGAGCAACCCTTAATTGCCGATATACATAACCTTGCAACCCGTGAGGCGTACTGACCAAGCGACATTGCTGCCCTTGCGGTGGGCTCTTACCCCGCCTTTTCACCCTTACCCCAGGTCGAAACCTGCGGCGGTTATTCTCTGTTACGCTACTATACCCTCTCGAACATCAAGCCGTTAACTTGCACGGTGCTCTGCGTTGCTCGGACTTTCCTCCCCCTCTTGCGAGGCAGCGATGAACCGAATCTGCGCTGCAAAGATACAATTTTTTGAAAAAAACATATCACCTACGATGCTCTTTCGTCGTTTTTTTATATCTTTGTTCAACACAAAATCCTAAAAGTATATATACTATGAAAAAACTACTGCTCATTTTGACTGCCATTTTTGCCATTGAGGCAACTATCGGCACAGCCACCATCTCCGCAAACACAAATGGCAAGGCGATAAGAGTTTTCGTTACCCCCGACCATCAAGATTGGAACTACGAGTGTGGCGAAAGACCTGTTTTCAATGTATTGGTATTGAAGCACCACACTCCAATGCAGAATGTAGAGATTAGTTATATCATCTCGGAGGACAAAATGCCTGAACGCAAAAGTGGCACTCTGCTTCTCAAAGAGGGTTATGGCAAGATCAAACTCGGCACAATGCGAGATCCGGGCTTTTTGCGTTGCGAGGTAACTGTCAAAGATGGAGACTTTACATACTCAGGTTATGCAGCCGCAGGATTCGAGCCGCAGAACATTAAGCCAACCGTAGAGATGCCAGAAGATTTCGACCTGTTCTGGATGAACGCATTGAGGGAGAGCGCACAGATTCCGTTGGAGCCAGTCCTCACACTTCAACCCGACCAGTGCACATACCACTACAATGTCTACAATGTAAAGTTCCGTAACGGTGCAAAAGACTACTTCTATGGTGTTATGACAGTACCTACCAAACCGGGTAAGCACCCAGCAGTGTTGCAGGTACCAGGAGCAAATGTACGCTCTTACAAAATCGACAAGAATTTGGTTGATTTGAAGAGCGTGGTAACACTCATCGTTGGCATTCACGGCATTCCTATCGATATGAAGGGTGATGTCTATGACAACTTGAAGTATGGTGCATTGAAGGACTACAATCGCATCAACATTCAGAATCGTGATAAGTACTACTACAAGCGAGTATATATTGGTTGTTCTCGTGCTGTGGATGTACTTGCAAGCCTCGACTTTGTAGATGCCTCTCGCATTGCAGTATGTGGCGGAAGCCAGGGTGGAGCACTCTCATTCACCACTGCATACCTCAACCCTAAGGTTAAATGTCTTTACGCATACTACCCTGCTCTCTCAGATTTGACCGGTTATCTTCACAAGCGTGGTGGAGGTTGGCCAAACCTCTTCCGCAGAAGCAGCGACGACTACTTGCGTAACGACAATGTTATGAATACTATCAAGTACTACGATGTGGTAAACTTTGCCCGTAAAATCAAAGTTCCAGCAAAGGTTGCTCTCGGTTACAACGACAGAATATGTTGTCCGACCTCGATGTTCTCGACCTACAACTCTATCCCAGGCGAGAAGTCATTGTTAATCTGTAACGAGATTGGCCACTACACCTATGCCGAGATGCACCACGACCGCAACAAGTGGTTGTTGGAACGCCTCAAATAGGAGTACTTCCTATATATCACGATAGAGTCGGAGAATTCCGACTCTATATTTTTTTACAGCCCAAACTTCGCCGTATGTCCGAGTGCCGACTCAATGCGGAGCAGACGATTATACTTCGCCGTGCGGTCGGAACGGGACAAGGAGCCTGTCTTTATCTGCCCTGCATTTACCGCTACGGCAATATCGGCAATGGTAGTATCCTCGGTTTCGCCTGAACGATGCGAGATTATGGTCTGCATACCTGCTCGTTGTGCCAACTCTATCGCTTCGAGTGTTTCGGTCAAAGTACCTATCTGATTAACCTTTATAAGCACTGCATTTCCACACTTCTCCTCAATACCTCGGCGTATAAACTCCGTATTCGTTACAAATAGGTCATCGCCTACAATGGCGCATCGCTCGCCCAACTCGGCAGTCAAAAGTCGCCACCCCGACCAATCACTCTCCGCCATTCCATCTTCGATAGAATCTATCGGGTAGTCATTGATCAACTTTCGGAGGTATGCCACCTGCTCGGCAGGCGAGAACTGTACTCCGCCACTCTCAAAACGGGAGTAGTCGTAGATGCCATTGGTGTAGTACTCCGAGGCTGCGCAGTCGAGCGCAAGCGAAATATCTCGTGGATATTTGTAGCCTGCAAGCGTTACCGCCGAGAGGATTGTTTCGAGTGCATCTTCGATACCCTTGAAGTTGGGGGCAAAACCTCCCTCATCACCCACAGCAGTCGAAAGCCCTCGCTGGTGCAGCACCGAGCGCAGGGCGTGAAAGACCTCCGTGCCCATCTGCAACGACTCCGAGAAGGTCGAAGCGCCCACGGGGCGAATCATAAACTCCTGAAAGGCGATAGGTGCATCGGAGTGGCGACCGCCATTCACGATATTCATCATCGGCACGGGCAAAACCCTCGCATCGACTCCGCCGATATAGCGGTACAATGGCAGATTGAGTTCTGTTGCCGCAGCCTTTGCTACCGCCAACGACACACCGAGAATGGCA
>JAGCLL010000041.1 GCA_017647025.1 Alistipes sp.
GGATATAATGGTGAACATGCCACTACGGTGAATGGTTCGGGACTTCCGACTGAGGCAGATATGGTGGCTGTTGGAGTGGGTATACGCATGACCGAGAAGCGTTGCCGTGAAATTATAGAAGAATGTAAATTTCATGTTAAGGAATTGTATTAATAGCCAATTATATATAGTGTATATATCCTAAAATAGCAAAAATTACTTGCTTTTGGCAATTTTATTTTGTATCTTTGCAGAAAAATACTCTTTAAGGTTCAAGACAACTTTGGCGGAAAAATTATAAAGTTGTAAATTAGTAGTCTGTAAATATCTTTTTCTCTATTATTATACTTAAATTCACGCTCTTATTTGGTCTTGAGACTTATGATGGTTTCATTATCCGTTGCAGGTGAAATCATCACAGATAGTAAATATATTACAAAAAACGATGTGTAAAAATAATTTGTGAATGTAATAGAAAAATAGTAAATTTGCAATGCCTTTTTGTTTGAAATAAAATGGTTTAATGGAGAAAAATTTGGCTTGTATGAACTAACTTTGTTGAACTAAATAATAGGTTTTGTTAGTGAAATAAATGAGATTGATATTTATAGGCTCTCTCATAAGAATTCCTATAAATTTAATTCTATAAACATAAAAAATGTTATTAATGCAATAAAAAGTTGTTTCAAAAAATGCGGTTTGTATGTTGTTACTAAATTTGCGGTATATGCTAATAGTTAATTAAAAAGTTGATAAATTTATCTTATGTCATAAAGGTTATAAAGAATGGAACTTCAAATTAAGAACAATAAAATATTTGCACCTCTCAAAAACAAAGAACTTGTTTTAACGCCAGAGGAGCGTGTGCGCCAAGAGTATATTTGTCGTTTGGTAAATCACTATGGTTATGAATTGGCACAGATGGATCAAGAACTCCAAGTGAACAACTCTCATCGTGGTCAGGGTAAAGCACGAGCTGATATCGTGGTGTGGAAGTCTGCGTTTGCCAAGAGCAACGAGGATGCCGCAACAATCGTTGTTGAGTGCAAAGCTGAGCATATCACCATTCGTGAGGAGGATTATTTCCAAGGCTACAATTATGCAGCTTGGGCTGGTGCAGACTTCTTTGTAACTACCAATATAAAAGAAACACGAGTATTTAAGGTCAATAAAGGCAAGTTGCCTAAGCGTCTCGAAGAGATTGTAGACATACCAAAAGCAGAAGAACTAACGAATGCCAAGAAGTTAAAAGAATTATTGAGTCAGACCAAGACTTTTACTCGTGATGAATTTAGTAAACTACTTTTTAAGTGCCATAATATTATTCGTAATAACGATAAACTCTCTCCTGAGGCTGCGTTTGATGAGATAAGCAAGGTGTTGTTTATCAAGATTCGCTATGAGCGTGATAATACAGGTACTCAAATATTCTCCGAGGAGGAATTTAAGAAGTTGCGAGAGGCATACGACAAGACAAAATCAAAACAGAGTTTGCCTTTCTATCAGCAGTTGTTTGAGCGCACAAAGGAGGATTATGTAAAAGATGATCTCTTTGATTCTAACGATACGATTAAAATTAAAGAGGCAAGTTTTGAGGCTATTGTAAAGGAGTTGGAAGTTTATAATCTCTCTCGCACTGCTGATGATGTTAAGGGTATCGCTTTTGAGAAATTCTTGGGCAAAACTTTCCGTGGCGAGTTAGGTCAATTCTTCACGCCTCGTACTATCGTAGATTTTATGGTAGCTTTGCTCGATCCAGAGGAGGGTGAGGTTATTTGCGACCCTTGCTGCGGTAGTGGAGGTTTCTTGATTAAAGCGTTCGAATATGTGCGTGAGAAGATTGAGAATGATATTCAGAAAGCAAAAGAGCAGATTAAAGCACAACTTTTTGACGAAAAATATGACTCTTTGAGCGACAAGAAAAAGGCTGAGATTGACGAGCGTGTCGATGAATATTTCACTATTCTCAATCAAGAACTCGACACTATTCACGCAGATAGCCGTCTGCAACATCTGTCAAGCGATTGCATCTTCGGCATAGATGCTAATCCTCGTATGGCTCGTACCGCCAAAATGAATATGATTATGCACGGTGATGGTCATGGCGGTGTGCACCATCACGATGGCTTACTCAATGTAAATGGCATTTTCGAAAATCGTTTTGATGTAATCTTGACTAATCCGCCATTTGGTTCTCGTGTAGAGAAGAGTTTGAAGATTACTGAGGCGGACAAGTTTACTGACGAGGCAAAAATCGAACACTACACTAAGTGTTATGGTGAGGAGTACACCAAAGCTTTGGAGCAGGTAAATGGCAATATCGGTGAATCAGTTCTTAGCCTATACGATTCCGGTAAACTCAGTGGTCTGACCGAGGTGTTGTTTATCGAGCGTTGTTTGCGATTGCTAAAACCGGGTGGTCGTTTGGGCATTGTATTGCCGGAGGGTGTATTGAATACCACCCAACTACAAGGCGTGCGCGAACTCTTCGAGGGGATGGCGAAGATTATTTTGATTACCTCAATCCCTCAGGATGTATTTATGGCTTCGGGCGCAACGGTTAAGCCAAGCCTTATGTTCTTCAAGAAGTTTACAACGGAGGAGGTCGCACAATACGAGCAGGCAAAAACTACTGCTTACGAGCAGGTAACGGCTAAGTATGCAGAGGGACTTGCTGCGTTAAACGCCTTTATTACTGACAAGAAGAATCCTCGCTCGGAGGTTAAGGTAAAGAAAGCGGAACTCAAAGCCCTCGAAGCAAAGATTGCCGAGGAGGTAAAGCCAATAGTTAAACAACTTTTCGACTACCAGATTCCTATTGCTCAGGTGCATAAGGCGGGTATTACCACTACTGGTGCCGAGTGCGAGAACGAATTGGAAGAGTTGCTCAAAGAGTATGCACCTTATCGCAAGGAGCATAAACTATGGGAGGCGACTGCAAAACGCTATGAATATAAGGTTGAAGGCAACCACCTTTACAAGAAGTTGAATGACGGCGAATGGGAGGAGATATGCTAAATGCAATGAAATATATTTCGACAGTCCCATTTAGCGGATTGTTCAATTGGAGTGTGCAATATCTGAATGACTCAAAGATTGCATTCGGTAAGGCATACCCAATGATGCGTATCGGAGAGTTCCTGAAACGCAATAAAACTGCTGTAACGATACAAGATGGAATTAAATATAAGCGAGTAACCATCAAAGTTCGTAATGGTGGCGTTGTACCTCGCGATGAAGTGATGGGAGAAAATATCGGCACAAAGAAACAATTCTTAGTATCCAAGGGGCAATTCATTCTTTCAAAAATTGACGCTCGCAATGGCGCAATGGGTATCATTCAGACTGAGTTGGATGGTGCTGTTGTTACACAGGATTTTTTGCCTTATGACATAGATACAAC
>JAGCLL010000042.1 GCA_017647025.1 Alistipes sp.
CCTCCCATAACGGGGCGTTTGCTCTTATCTCTATCGCCACCGCAACCGCAGACAACAATCAGTCGCTGACCACTCTGGCGCAACTCGTCTATCGTGTTGATGATATTTTCAAGTGCATCGGGCGTGTGGGCAAAATCGACCACCGCCGTAGTGCCATCCTTCGCCACCACCGTCTCGAAGCGGCCACTCACAGGGCGCAACATACTCAAATGCGCCAAAACCTCCTCCTTATCGAAGCCAAGCAACACCGCTGCACCATAAACCGTCAAGAGGTTGTAGGCGTTAAATCTTCCAAGGAACTGCACCCACACCTCCTTATTGTCGATACGCAACTCCATACCCTCTGCCATCATCTCGATAACCTTGGCACGGAAATTCGCCATTCGTTGCAACGAGAGAGTGTAGCGTGAAGCCTTCGTATTCTGCAACATCACCTCGCCATTTCTATCATCGGCATTCACAAGTGCAAAGGCCTCCTTTGGCAAGGCATCGAAGAACGATTTCTTGGCACGGATATACTCGGCAAAGGTCTTGTGGTAGTCCAAATGCTCGTGAGTGATATTGGTAAAGAGTCCGCCCACAAAGCGCAAACCGCCAATGCGTTGTTGCACTATGGCGTGCGAAGAGCACTCCATAAAGCAATACTCGCAACCCTCATCTACCATCTCGCGCATCATAGCATTCAGACGAATGGCATCGGGAGTGGTGTGAGTCGAAACAATCTCCCTCGCTCCCACCTTATAGACCACCGTAGAGATAAGTCCCGCCTTATAGCCCATCGACTGCACAAGGTCGTACAAAAGTGTAGCGATAGTGGTCTTGCCATTTGTACCCGTAACGCCCACAACCTTCAACTCGTGCGAAGGGTTGCCGTAGAAGTTCGAGGCGATAGAGCCCATTGCGGCATTAGTATCCTCAACCACCACGAAGGTACAATCGCTCTCGGCAACCTCTTCGGGGATGTATTGACAAACAACTGCCTTCGCTCCCCCCTCCACCGCCTTGGCGATAAAGTTGTGTCCATCGACTGCTGTACCTGCAACTGCAAAGAAGCAGTAGCCCTCACCAACGGTGCGAGAGTCATAGGTCAGCCCCATAATCTCCACATCGGTAGTGCCTCGTTTCTCCTTGTATGTAACACCTCTTAATAGTTCAAAGAGTATCATCGTAACTCTATTTTAATTCGTTTATTTGTCTTTGCAACCTTGCTATTTGGAGCAATGCTCTGCTTTACCACACTGCCATAGCCGACAACTTCAACCGTTAATCCGCACCTTTCGAGGAGATACAGTGCGTCGTTGAGTCCCATACCCACAACATTCGGCACTACATCGTCTGCCATATCTATCGGCGAGATATGCAATTTACCATCATTGCCGACCGAGCCTTCGCCCCAGCCGTGACGACTCTCGGCAGAGAATTTACCGCCATACTCGCTCGCCACCTTGCGCATCTTCTCTATATTGCCTCCCTTAATATCCGATGCAGAGCACTCCTCGCCCGACACCTCCTCGGCATAAGCCAAATCCCGATTATAAAGGAATGTTGCCACCCTCTTCTGTACAGGGCCCGAAAGACTCGCTCCATAGTAGAACTTACCCGTCTGTCGCTTGGTGAATATGGCAGTCATAATCGTATAGCGAGGATTGTCGGCAGGGAGGTATGTAACCATCGAGCCGTAGTAGTAGCCATCACCACGCTTGTAACGCACGCCATTAATCTCGCTATCGACTTGCGCCGTACCAGTCTTCGAGCCAGTGCGGAACGAGCACCTCTTCTCACCAAAATAGTCGGCGGCTGTGCCAGTTAGCGACACCTCCTCCATAAAGGAGCGCAGAGTATCAACAGTCGACTGCTTGCAAATTTTCTCCTCTATTACTCGCACTGGTGCTTCACTCACCACCTCACCATCTCGCTCGGTGCGCAAAATAAGGCGAGGCGCAACCATACGACCATTATTTGCCACTGCATTATACACAGCAATAGTATGCAGAGGCGTAACCTCCAATCCGTAACCATACGCCATATTTACCAACGCATTTATGCGTGAATGGTGGCGTTTATCGAGGTGAGGTAGTGGCTTCTTCTGCGCACCCCACTCCTCCAAGCCAACAGTTTCGTGAAGGTGTAACCCACGACAAAAGTCCGAGAACACCACAGGCTTTGAACCAAACTTCTCGAATACAGCCTTTGTAAAGTAGACATTCGCCGACTCCGAAAATGCTCGACGCATATCAATCACACCACCCGACTCCTTCGCTATGGCGTGCGAGTCCTGCACCTTCGCTCCAATCGCACCACCAACCTCTACACGCTTACCCAATCCCGAATGGTACTTCTGTGAGGTAGGCACTCCGTGTTCGAGCAGAGCCATAGCCGACACCAACTTGAAGGTCGAACCTGGATTTACCGGAACTCCAATCGCATAGTTCTGCACCTCAACACACTCTTCGCCCTCTCGTTTGAGGTTTGCCATTGCCAGAATATCGCCCGTAGCGCACTCCATAACAATCGTAGTACCCCAAATAGCACTCTGCTCCACAAGTTGCTCCGACAGGGCGCTATTCGCTATATCTTGCACATCTATATCGAGTGTCGTTACAACATCATAGCCATTGCGAGGCTCCACATTGAGCGTATCTTTCACTCTGGTAAGATAGCCAGGTGCGATTGCGTGCCACACCTGCACTCCATTATGTCCCGCCAAAGTGTCGCGAAGAGCCCTCTCTACACCATACGAACGATGATGCTCCAAACGACCGATTGAGCGAAGAGCCAAATTGCCCTGTGGGTAGACTCTACAATCGCTATCCTCTGCACTATATGTTACGCCATATCCATTGCGTAGAATAGGGAAGTTTTTAATCTCGTTCCACTCACTTATATCGACATCACGGAAGAGTCGATGCGAGGTACTACGCTTTTTGTAGTGCTTTATAATGTCGTCATAGTACTCCTTACTGGTACGGTCGCCAAAATATACCGCTAACTTATTGGCCAACTCGGATGCTTGGCGCTTGAACTCGGAGTACTCCAACTTCCTCAACGCTTCGCAAGCATAGTCCAAACGGAGTGTTTTGCGGGTAATCGATACGGCCAGTGGCTCACCATTGCGGGAGTATATCGAGCCTCTATGCGCTCGCTCTGTACGAGGGTATCGTATGTAGTTTGAATAGACCTCCTGAAAGCCCTGTTTCACATCTCCGTTGAGGAGAATACGCACAACGATATAGACCAAAAAGCCGATTACCACACCCGTAAACGACAGATGCAGAATCTTTATGCGTCTTGCAATATCCTTTTTGAGTTGATATCGTTCCTCTTTCATCTCCTCTATTTCAATATCTTGGGTTGAGTTGTAGGATCTTCGAGCGCTATGCCTCGTGCCTTCAACTTGCGAACAATCTCCGAATGCGAGGTCTGCTGATAGCACTCCTCCGAAATCCTTATCGAGCGCTCTCGGAGCCCCTCAACCTCCCTCTTTAAGCGGGTGCACTGCATATCTCTACGCAAAGAGCCAAAGATTACAGCCATACTTACGAAGAATATAACGCCAACCAGTGTAAAGAGGTTGTACGCCCTCTTCACCTCCTCGGCGAGCAGAATATCTCCCGTCACAGCGCTTGTAATCCAAACCATCCAGCGAGGTCGGTGTTTTTTGCGACTCTCCACAGCACGCTCTCTCTCCTCACGGGCTATATCCTCGGCAATATCCTCATCGGCAGCACCCGTATGTACACGCCTAATCTCAGTACGCACCATACGACGCAACGCCTCTTGTGCCTCACGCTCTGCCACCTCCTCCTGCGAGTCGGTAAAGTATTCGCTCTCGTCGTAGTTTGCCATAACTCCTACAATTTTATCGCTGCACGCAACTTCGCCGAGCGTGAACGAGGATTTGCCTCCAACTCCTCGGCAGTTGGCACTATCGGTTTACGAGTAACAATCTCGAACGGAGTGGTTGCACGACCAAAAAAGTCCTTCTCCACTTTACCCTCAAAGTTGCCACTGCGCATAAAATTCTTCACAAGTCTATCCTCCAATGAGTGGTACGAAATCACAACCAAACGACCACCGGGTTTGAGCACCTTCAATGCCTGCTCCAACGCCATCTTCAACGCCTCCATCTCGCCATTTACCTCGATGCGCAACGCCTGAAAGAGTTTTGTCAAGAATTTTGACTCATCTTTTTTAGGTGTACAAGGTGCTACCGCCTGTACAAGTTGAGCCGTAGTCTTAATCTCCTCATTTGCTCTGGCACGAGCAATGCAAGCGGCGATTTTCCAAGTGGTATCCAACTCTCCATACTGCGAGAATATCTGTGCCAACTCCTCCTCCGAGTAGTTATTCACCACATCGGCAGCCGTTCTGCCACCTCGTTGATTCATTCGCATATCGAGTGGCGCATCACCACGGAACGAAAAGCCTCGTTCCTTGGCATCGAAGTGGTGCGACGACACACCCAAGTCTGCCAATATACCGTCCACCTCCGTCACTCCACGCAGGCGCAACGCCGAACGCAAAAAGCGAAAGTTGCTCTCCACAAAATTGAAATGCTCATCATCGGGAGCATTAGCCAGCGTATCCCTGTCCTGGTCAAAGGAGTAGAGCGCACCACCCTCGCCCAAATCTTGAAGTATACGACGGGTGTGACCTCCACCACCGAAAGTTAAATCGGCGTATGTTCCATTGCTCTTAATATCGAGTAATTCAATAGACTCTTCGAGCAAAACAGGTGTGTGATAAAACGACATAACAGCAATATAAATATATTGCTGCAAAGTTAGCGAATTTAGTTGTAAAGTGAAATGATTTCGCCTACAAAAATTTGCAGAGCGAATTATTAAATTTTTTAATTAATTACAAAAATTAACTTTTGGCGGGCATTTGATTAACATTTTAACGCAAAAGTGAAATTTTAGTGAAGAAATTTTACAAAAAATTTGCAAATACTAAATTTTGCTGTACCTTTGCATTACAAATGTGGGGTTCCCCACTTGCTCATTAACCTAACTAACCTAACTACTCGGTGTTCGAAAGTCCCCTAAACTTTCGAACACTATCTTTTTTGGTTGTTCGGATCGAAAATTTTATAACCTATCGAGACACCAATTTTTGATGGCAGCCACTCGGCAGAGCCGTTGAATGGATCGGGGAATTTAGGCTCTTTTTGGTGACGAGGGAAGAGATTTATCTCGCCATTTGCCAGATAGTCATTATACCAACTCCACATACGATCAAAGGCAAAAAAGGCATCAACAACCCAACGTTCCTTGAAGGTGTGGGAGTAACCAACACCTATACCTACCATCATTCCGAAGCCACGACCAAAACCCTGCTCAAAGGTTACCAGTTTGCCATTTTGAAAGAGATAAGGGCGGGACATATCGAACGCCTGCATACCGGCATTGGCACTCACATAAAATCCTCGTGCCTCACGCTTGATATAGTATCGGTACTCTGTTTGCAAAATTCCAAAGCGGGCGTGAATATCATTTCGCTCCCCCCAGCGAATAGTTTTATATGGCGAGAACATCGGGTCAATCGATATTGACGAGTGCGGGCCAACCACAAATTCGAGTTGCGGATTTATCACTCCCACAACAGCGTATAGTGCATTCAACTTTGCATAAATCTGCGACTTTGCCACGGTCGGCATCGCCATCATAGCCACAGCGAGCAATGCTACATATAATCTATTCTTCATTCGGTTTGGTCTTTTACTGCACAAAGATAATAAAAAGACGAGAGACTTTTTTAATTGAGAATTGAAAATTGAGAATTGAGAGTTTTTTTTTGACAAGGGGTAGTAAGGGCTAGTAAGGAGTAACCTTATATTCATTACCCTCCCCAACTTCAAAATCGTCAATGGTGGAGGGAATTTTGTGCGATGCACCCCCCTAACTTCAAAATCGCTTATAATGAGATTATTTTTGCGCAACCCCGTTCCCCAACTTCAAAAATGCTTTTAGGCGGATAGATGCAAGGCAAACAAGGAGCCGAGTCCGCAGCATACTTGGCGTATGTGAGGAACTCGGCTACCGAAGTTTAACGCAGCAGGTGCCGCATAAAACATTTTTACTTCCAAAAATAAAAGGCACTCATTTCGAGTGCCTTTTATTTCCGAAAGTAATACCTTGATTACTTCTTCTTATCGTAGCGCTTTGCGTAACGGCTCATAAACTTATCCACACGACCGGCGGTATCTACCAACTTCATCTTACCAGTGTAGAATGGGTGAGATGTGTTAGAGATTTCCATCTTATACACGGGATAGGTTTCGCCGTTCACCTCGATGGTCTCTTTTGTCGAAACGGCGGACCTGCACAAAAACACGTGGTCATTC